>CADBSW010000170.1 GCA_902797505.1 uncultured Prevotellaceae bacterium
GCTTCGCTCAAACAAGTCCTCGCACCGCCTTCGGCGCCGAACTCAATCCTCGCATTTTATTGCTAACCTTCTCGCTATCGCAACCTTAGCCCCCCTCCAACTCCCCCCCCCAGGGGGAGGGCTTTTTTCACGGGGGTTGACACCCCCGCCTATTCTCTATCGCCCTACGGGCTAATCATAACTCTACACTTTACACTCTACACTCTAAACTATTTCTTCCAGTTTGCCGGGTCCTTACGCCACTCATGGAGTAGGGTGACATCAGCCTCGGTAATGTAGCCTGTCTCTAATGCCTGTGCTACCACATGCTCATAGTCGGTGAGGGTTACCAGTTGTACATTAGCCTGCTCGAAGGCATCTTTAGCGGTTTGGAAACCGTAGGTGTAACTGGCTACCATGCCCACTACCTCACAACCATACTTACGAATGGCCTCTACAGCCTTCAGACTGCTGCCGCCGGTAGAGATCAGATCTTCTACCACCACGACCTTGGTGCCTGGTTGTAGTTCTCCCTCAATCAGGTTCTCCATACCATGATCCTTGGGTTTTGAACGCACGTAGATAAACGGCAGGTGCAGGGCGTCGGCCACCAGTGCACCCTGGGCGATAGCTCCTGTAGCTACTCCTGCCACAGCTTCTGCCTCGGGGAAGTGCTCCAGGATATTATGTACGAGTTCCTGCTTGACATAGTTGCGCAGTGCGGGGAACGACAGGGTTTTTCTGTTATCGCAATAGAAGGGTGACTTCCATCCCGATGCCCAAGTGAAGGGGTTATTGGGTTGTAACTTAATCGCTTTTACTTCCAACAGTTTGTTTGCGAAGGCTTTCATTGTTGTATCCATATGGTTATCTTTTTATTGTTTTTGCAAAGTTACGAAAAGTCGAGTGGAATGCAAAAGAAAAGTTCATTTTTCTTTTATATCAACACAGAGATACGGAGGCACAGAGATTGTTATTAAAAGAAAACTCTGTTACTCTGTGTCTCTGTGTTTTATTTAGAGAAATAAACGGATGAGATTGCGGGTCAAGCCCGCAATGAGGGATAGGGTCTGCTATGAGAGGAGCAGCGAGTGCAGAGTCAAGGTTGCAAAGATTTCTTTTATTTCAACACAGAGACACGGAGGCACAGAGGATTATCATTAAAAGAAAACTCTGTTACTCTATGTCTTTGTTTTTTTAGTATAATACGGATGAGATTGCGGGTCAAGCCCGCAATGAGGAGAGTGGCCGCAATGAGGGGGAGTGGCCGCAATGAGGGGGAGTGGCCGGAATGAGGGAGAGGGATGCCAGAGGGTGGATCAAGGTTGCAATGATTTCTTTTATTTCAACACAGAGATACGGAGACACAGAGGATTATCATTAAAAGAAAACTCCGTTACTCTGTGTCTCTGTGTTTTATTTATAGAAATAAACGGATGAGATTGCGGGTCAAGCCCGCAATGAGGGGGAGTGGCCGGAATGAGGGAGATGGATGTCAGAGGGTGGATCAAGGTTGCAATGTCTCTTTTATTTCAACACAGAGACACAGAGACACAGAGGATTATCTAAGAAGTTAAAGAATGCTGTTACGGTGTATCTCTTAGTTGTTTCCTTTGACAAACCCCAGCGACAGCACACTGATACGGATGCCTTCTGCTTTTTTCAATTCCTCTCCACAAGCAACGATGGTGGCTCCCGTGGTGACGACATCATCGATCAACAGCACGTGTTTGTCGTGTATGGCGGCGGCATCCTCCAATGAGAACATATCCTTGACATTCTCCTTACGCTGCCAACGGTCTTTCTTCGTCTGACTCTCTACGAACTTCTTCCTCCTCACTACGTGATCCGCTATCGGCAACCCCGTTATCTCACTCACTCCCCGGGCAATCTCCATACTCTGGTTGTAGCCCCTTTCCCGTAATCGTTTCTTGGCCAAGGGCACGGGGATGATCATGTCGATACCCTCGAAGAATCCATCACCGATAATCTCGCGGGCTACCATCCTGCCCAGGATACGACCGGTTTCCGGATGATGACGGTATTTCAGTTGGTAGATCAACTGACTGACTTCTGAGTGGGCCTCGTAGTAGAAGAAGGCGGTGGCACGTTCGATGGGCAGCAATACCCAGAACGTTTTTGCCAGTTCGTTGTCGTAAGGCTGTCTGGAGAAATACGTTCGTGGCAGATGGAGGTTGCATTTCCCGCATAGCAACTGTTCGTTGGCACTCAGACGACTGCCGCACACCGGACAGATGGGTGGGGCAATGAGATTGAGCAGTCGTGTCCAGAAGCTGATCATAGTTCTTCATCCTCGTTGTCGAGATCCTCAAACCCCTCATCATCCACGCATTGCCGGATGAGATTCATCGTAAAACCCCGTGACAGGGCAAACCGTATCAGTTTGCCATTGCGCTCATAACGGTTGTCGGTCTTGATCGTCTTGCCTTTGTTCTTCAGCAAGGGGCGCAATACAGAGAGATAGTCGTTGTCATCCACATCCGCCAGTACCTTCCTGCGTAATTCCTGGGGAATCTGTTTCATATACAGGGCCTGACTGATCTTCCGCTCACCCCATTTGTTGTATCGGATCTTATCCTTCACGAACGACCGGCAGTATCGCTCATCATCGATATACTGCTCTTTGATGAGATAGCTGAGGATTCGCTCTTGCACCTCCTCCGGCATCTCCCATTTATTCATATATGTTCGCATCTCATACGAACAATGCTCTGCCGAGGCACACATGGCGGTCAGCGTGAAGAGCATCTCCTGCTCGGTCTTTTGTCTTTTCTTCTTGTTCTCCATAGTATCTTGTTATTGATGATTGTCAGTCTTTTCCCTTTGAAGGCGAAGCATGCGCAGTTTGCCAAAACTATCCTGCCGCACTTCCTGCAGGGTGAATCCCTTCGCCATGCCCAATTGTTGCAGGGCCTCCACGTGATGGGGATTGATCTCGAAATAGATCATCCCAGTGTCTTTCAGAACATCCTTCGCATAGTCCATGATCGCCCGGTAAAACAGCAGCGGGTTGTTGTCAGGCACGAAGAGAGCCAGCGAGGGCTCGTTGTTCAAGACATGTTCATCCACCTCATCACGCTCTTGATAACAGATGTAGGGCGGGTTGCTCACGATGATGTCATACCTCGTCTCTTTCGGCGCTTTCTCATCGAGAATGTCTTGTCTGCAGAAGACAACCTCTGTCTGCAGCGCCTCGGCATTCTTTCGGGCAACGGAGAGTGCACCCTCAGAGATATCCCATGCCACGACCTGTGATCCGGGAATATCCAAGGATAATGTGATGGCGATACATCCACTGCCGGTGCCCACATCCAAGATCCTGCAGGTGTCATTCTTCCATTCCTCGGTGATCCACCGGCATAGTTCTGCCGTCTCCTCACGGGGAATCAGTACATCGGATGATACCTCAAAACAGCGTCCGGCAAACAGCGTCTTTCCCACCACATACTGCACGGGAACACCCTCGCAGAGTCTTTCCATGTCATTACTCAGTTCTCGGATGTTTACTGAGTCTGTCTTCTCACAGAGGATATCGGCCAACGACAGATTGTATTTCATCTCCAGCAGATAGCGCACCACGGCCTTGGCTTCGTTCATGCCGTAACGTTCTTCCAGCATCTTCCAAAGCATGGGGTATGTCCATTGATCTGTTGGTAATATGTTCATAGTGACAGGGTATGATGTTTCTCAATCTTGACAAAGGTATAAAAAAGTATAAGGTGCTTCAAACAAATGATAAGTTTTTAATGACATTTAACAGAAAATGCGTACCTTTGACTTCGTCGAAGATACTCTCGTTCGGAAATGAAAAGAAAATCTGCTTTTCTTTTGCATTTCGCTCACTTAATCGTACCTTTGTGGTGTCGCAAAAAGGTAATCGTATCTTTGTGGTGTCGCAAAAAGCATGTGGATGAAGAAAACAATAGTTATGGAGAATCAGAAAGAACTTGACGAGCGATATATGCGCCGCTGTCTGCAGTTGGCGGCTAACGGCAGGTATACGACAAAGCCTAACCCGATGGTGGGGGCGGTCATTGTCTGTGACAACCGGATTATCGGTGAAGGCTATCATATCCGTTGTGGGGAGGCACATGCAGAGGTGAACGCCTTCGCTTCTGTGAGGCCTGAGGATGAGTCGCTTCTCAAAGACGCCACGATCTATGTGTCGTTGGAGCCCTGTGCTCACTTTGGCAAGACACCCCCTTGTTGTGACCTGATTATCCGCAAGGGTGTCAAGCGGTGTGTCGTGGGATGCGTGGATCCCTTTGCAAAGGTGCAGGGTAGGGGATTGCAGCGCATCCGTGAGGCAGGCATCTCTGTGACGGTGGGTGTTCTGGAGCAGGAATGTCAGGAATTGAACAGATTCTTCTTCACCTATCATCAGCATCACCGGCCTTACATCCTGTTGAAATGGGCGCAGACGGCCAATGGTTTTCTGGATGATCACGGTCAGGCATTGGCTATCTCATCTCCCTTTACGAAGATGCTCGTTCACCAACTGCGCTCGCAATACGATGCTATTGTGGTGGGGCGTGTCACCGATGAGCGTGAGCATCCGCTGCTGAATGTGCGTGAGTGGAGCGGACCGTCACCCTGCCGCTATGTCCTTTCGCATGACTACGGCATCGACCAACTCCTAAACGATTGTTATGAGCGGCAACAACAGTCGTTGATCGTGGAGGGTGGGCGACAGACATTACAGTCGTTTATTGATCGTGGATTGTGGGATGAGATACGAATAGAGACGGCTCCCCTCATGACAGAAGAAGGAACAACTGCCCCTCTCTTGCCAGCTGATGTGTCGCTGGAAAAAGAGGAGCAGTATGGGGATCGTGTCATTCGATGGTATAGGAAAAATTAAAAATGGATAATGGAAAATGAAAAATGATAAATGAAAAATTAAAAATGGAAAATGAAAAATTTTAAATTCTCCATTCTCCATTATCAATTATCAATTTTCATTCGCCTTCTCCCGCATCCGTGCATATTCCTTACGAGCCTTATCCAACTGCTCTAAGAAGGCGGCATTAGACATCAGGCGACTCATGATGGCGGTGGCTTCTATCAGTGAGGCATCCACATCACTCTTGTAGTGACGGCCGCAGATGACACGGTTGAGGGCATACTCCTGTGCACGGGCTATCAGGGTCTCGGTAGAGTCGGGCACCACGAGTGCCAAAGTGAAGGCGTAGACCCATCCGCGAGCACTGTGTCCGGAAGGATAGCTGTATGTGGTCTCTTCCTTTCTGTCATCCTCTGATACGAGGGATGGCTCCTGGTAATATACGAAAGGACGGGTTCGGCGGAAATAGTTCTTTGCTATCTTGTTCGTGGCATTGGCGTCTTTGCGTGCTCCCTCCACCAACTTGAAGATCTCTGGTGTCTCACTCGGACCGATCACAAAGCCAACAGAAGGACTGAAGGCTCTCGATGTCCACTGTGTCTCGTCGATGGCAGCCTGACTACCTCGTGGTGTCTCACGCTGTTCCTTACCCCATTTGTAGTAGTATTGGTCGTTCTCAAAGGCATCCTCTCCTGGCTTTGGAGGTTCGGCAAGAAAGCGCAGGGTGTTGGGCAACTCCTCATGACTGAGGAACGACGGTGTCTTCAACTTCGTATTATCACCGATGTTGTTGATGGTTTTCAGCAGGGCAGAGAGATCGGTTGTGGTATTCGGCTGCGGACGGAAATGGAGATCGCCGACAGCCACCGTGCGGAACCAGTCTTTCAAGAATCCGCGATACTGGTCTTGTGAGTCGGAGACAAGCATGAGCAGGGTGCGCCCGTCGTTGAGTCTCGGACCAACACAGATGCCTTCATAGTTGGCAAAACTGCGGTCGGTGATATTCATCTTGGTGCGGAACTCGGTGATGAGCTGCTTCTGAAGCAGGTCGCCGGCACGTTGCATGCTGGGGTTGACGACATACAGTTTTACATGCGCATAAGAACCGATCTCATTCGGTGTGCGATGCACCTCACGCTCCAAGACAACGAGTTGTCCGTCGTCGAGTGCTGCTAATCCACTCACACCAAGGGTGTTCTTACCTTCTGTGCCCTTTACATCCGTGGTATCCGTCAGGTAATAATACTGCTCGCAGGGCTGCAAGTCGTCATTAAAGCTCTGGAAGCGCAGCAGGTTGGGAATCCTTCTTGTGATAGTCGGCTTCTCACCGTCGGCCTTCAGGGTATTCTCCGTCGTCGTCCAGAAACGGTGGGTGGTGGCATTGTAGGTAAGTGCCTCAAAACCGCGGTTGCCATGGGTGACATTGAAGATGGAAGGGATGTTCATCTTCCTGCCAGTCAGTTGACCGTCAAGCTGATACTCGATGATATGTCCGTCGGCCTCACCACTTACGAACACGGTATTGTTCTGTGGAAAATAGCAGATGCCCTCCTCATCGCGGTTAGGCTGTTGGTTGGTCATAAAGGCATCGGCACGTACATCCTTGATATTACCGGTGGCAGGATCCGTGGTGATGGTCATCAGATGGAAACCCGCTGTGCGTGCTTTGTCGTTGACCACGGCATAGCGATTACCTCCCAGCCATGTGATACCGCTGTAATTACCGGCGGGCACTGTCTTGGGGAAGTGATGCTGTTTGTTGACAACTGCTTGCTGGGCAAACACATGCATGGTAAGCAGACATAACATTGTCGGAATCAGGAACCTTTTCATATCGTTATTCTTTGAATTTATAATTTCGTTATTTGACAATGCAAAGATATTGCTTTTTCCGCCACATTGAAAATAATTTCTGCTTTTTTGATTGCTGACGTATAGACAGATTGTTTTACAATAGACAAATCAGAATAAACAGTAAGGATCCTGTCTATTATGCGTTGTTATAGATTATGTTTCTGCTTTTCCTTATGTAGGACTTTTCACTCGGGGACTGGCTCTGCACGAAGGATGTGCCTGTCCCCGATTACTCATTGCTTTCAGCGATATCGTCGCCTTTGACTTCGTCTTCTTCCTCCTCGCTCGGCATAGCTCATGCAAGCATGCCCTGCTCTCGCTCGTTCGTCAGTTCGGCATAGTTCAAGCAAGCTTGACTCTGCACTCGCTGCTCCTCTCATTGCCTTCAGCGATATCGTCGCGACTCGGCAAAGTTCAAGTAAGCTTGACTCTGCACTCGCTGCTCCTCTCATTGCGGACTTGATCCGCAATCTCCTGCCAATGATTAGGTATCCTCATGATCTTAGACAATAATACATATTGACGGAACGAAAATGTGATCTGGCAATTAGCCGTGAGGATTACTTCTTCTGAATTCTCGAGAGAATTGACGAGAAAAAGGTACTAACGGCAGGACTTTTAAATACTAATTCTCTTGAATTCTCGAGAGAATTTGAGGATGGTATTAACTGTTTTACGAGTGATAATATATTGTGATACTGGGCATTTGTTATTGAAGGCTATCGCAGTAAAGTCTATTCAAACAGATCATATCAGTTTCGCCACGCTTTGATCCCCATGATTGGGCAAGACGAACGCTCCAAAAAGTTTGAAAAAATTGAGTTTGCCTTCATGGCTTTCATAAGGTATTGATAGTCAATAGATTGTACGGATGAAGGCAAATTATTTGCCTTCATTGTTGTAACATGTTGACTAGTAGGTTGTTATAGTAAAAATGAAGGTAAAACTGTTTTTTTCGTTCCGGCGGATATGTCATCCGCCGAAGATGAATATCAGGATATATTATCCGCAAAAAGTTCTTTATCGTAACCGTTTGCTGCTCCATGTTTATTACTGTTTTTATGCATCTTAGTTATTTCTGTTATTCAGGTTATTTGCGGATAGCATATCCGCCATTACTGACATCGGGATAACATATCCCGATGAACGGGTGACATATCCCGATGAACGGGCAAAAAAGTATTTATTATTGTCCATATAGTAAATTAGTGTATCATGATTGTTTTAGCAGCAAAGGTACAATAAATTTCCGAAAATCATTCGTGATAACATACAAAATTTTATAATTATCTGAGATTGATTACTTTCCCTTTTCACTTTAATGAAAAAA
>CADBSW010000171.1 GCA_902797505.1 uncultured Prevotellaceae bacterium
CCCTTGGTATGGATAAAGATCACAAAGAAACGATTCGTGTCAGAGCCATCAGCGTAGGTTTTGCAGTGTTGGCACTCGGTGTGTTCAAGCCTTTTGGCTTGGGTGCATGGAAGTGGGATGCCTACGTCCACCTGCTCCTGATATGGGTGCTGGGCTTCGGGGTCTGTTTCCTGACGGAAGTCATATTGAGATTTGTCGCCAAGATGCCTAGGTCAAACGAACAGGGTGTCGATTATATCATTCGCCGTAATCTTTGGTTCCAACTCATCAACACTCCGCTCGTCTCTTTGATGATCTGCCTCTACCGACATTTCATCCTAAGTGACCGCGTGCCTAACAACCAACTTTCATGGAGCAATTACCTGGAGACACTTGCCATCATGGCTTTCATTTCCTTTGCGATTGGTCTCTATTGGCGTTTTAAGTTCCGAAGCCGTTATCTGGCAATAGAGTTGGAAGAGACACGACAGTTGAACGAACAACTGAAGGCAATGCAAAAGCAAACAGAATCAAGGGTGCAGTCTCTTGAGGCTGCTATGAACCAGCCTATAGAAGCCATTCATCAAAAGTCGTCAGGATTAGTCACCCTCACAGGTACGACCAGCGAGAACGTTACGTTGATCATAGCCGATCTACTCTTTGTTGAGACAATAGGCAACTATGTGAAGGTATGTTATTTGCGTGACGGTAGGGTGCGTACCGACATACTTCGTGCCACATCCAAGCAGATGGAGAACGACCTGCGCGCCTATCCGATGATTGTCCGTTGCCACCGTGCTTTCCTCGTCAACCTTAGTCAAGTGGAGCAAATCGTCGCCAAGTCTGGAAGCATGCAGCTCATTATCAAACACAGCCATGACAGCATTCCCGTTTCACGAAGCAATGTTTCTCAAATCAAAGACGTTATCAAGAATGTTTGAAAGTTATTCTATTCGTCTTACTTGACCTTAAACAACTTTTTTGAACTAAATAATATTTTTTGAAAGTTTTTATTTTGTATTTCTCTCACTTATTCGTACCTTTGGCGGGCCGAAGGTACTAGCGTTCGGAAATAAAAAAATAAACGAGTTTTTATTTTGTATTTCTCTCACTTATTCGTACCTTTGCAATTTGAAAAATTGTTGAGTTATGAGTGATACAAAGAAGATAAAGACCGCCCTCGTTTCGGTCTTTCATAAGGATGGTTTGGAAGATATTCTCGCCCAGTTGCATAAGGAAGGTGTTGCATTCCTCTCTACCGGAGGAACACAGCAGTTTATCGAGTCGCTGGGTTATCCCTGTCAGAAAGTGGAAGAAGTAACTACCTATCCCTCTATCTTAGGTGGTAGGGTGAAGACGCTTCATCCCAAAGTATTCGGTGGTATCTTGGCACGCCGTGATGATGAAGGCGACCAGCAGCAGATGGCACAATATGAGATTCCTTATATTGACCTCGTTATTGTCGATCTGTATCCGTTTGAACAGACGGTAGCTGATGCCAGTAGCAGTGAGCAGGATATTATTGAGAAGATAGATATCGGTGGTATCTCCCTGATACGTGCCGGTGCGAAGAACTTCAAGGATGTGGTGATCATCCCAAGCAAGAACGAGTATGCTGAGTTGTCGGCAATCCTTCGTGAGCAGGGTGCTTGCACTACATTGGCACAGCGCCGCCATTTCGCTACAAGGGCCTTTGGCGTGAGCAGCCATTACGACACCGCTATCCATGCGTGGTTCGAAAAAAGTGAGAATTAATTATCAATTATCAATTATCAATTCTCAATTTTAAATTTTTATCTGAAAGATAAAGTATAATATAGCTATAGATTAAAAAACGTTTTTTAAAGAAGATGGGATTTTTTTCATTTATCCAGGAAATCGCGATGGACTTAGGTACCGCGAACACGATTATTATCAGTGATGACAAGATCGTGGTTGACGAGCCGTCAGTAGTAGCTTTAGACCGTCGTACAGACAAGATGATAGCCGTAGGTGAGAAGGCTAAGATGATGTATGAGAAGACGCACGATAATATTCGTACGATTCGTCCGTTGCGTGATGGCGTGATTGCCGACTTTACCGCTTGCGAGCAGATGATGCGCGGACTGATTAAGATGGTGCATACAGGCAGTCGTCTGTTCTCTCCCTCTTTGCGAATGGTTATCGGTGTTCCTTCAGGCGCCACAGAGGTGGAGCTCAGAGCCGTAAGAGACTCTGCCGAGCATGCTGATGGCAGGGATGTATATCTGTTGTTCGAGCCGATGGCTGCCGCTATCGGTATCGGTATTGATGTAGAGGCCCCGGAAGGAAACATGATCGTTGATATAGGTGGTGGTACTACCGAGATCGCCGTTATCTCATTAGGAGGTATCGTAAGTAATAACTCTATCCGTATCGCAGGTGATAACCTGACAGCGGATATCCAGGAATATATGAGTCGTCAGCATAACGTGAAGGTCAGTGAGCGTATGGCTGAGCGTATTAAGATCCATGTGGGAGCTGCCCTGACAGACTTAGGCGAGGATGGTCCGGAGGACTATGTAGTACACGGTCCTAACCGTATCACCGCACTGCCTATGGAGGTGCCTGTATGTTATCAGGAGATTGCTCATTGTCTGGATAAGACCGTTTCTCAGATTGAGAATGCCGTACTCTCTGCTTTGGAGCATACTCCGCCAGAGTTGTATGCGGACATCGTGCAGAACGGTATTTACCTCACTGGTGGTGGTGCTTTGTTGCGTGGTTTGGACAAACGTCTTACCGACAAGATCAATATCCAGTTCCACATTGCTGAGGATCCGTTGCATAGTGTAGCTAAGGGTGCTGGTATCGCACTGAAGAATGTAGACCGTTTCTCATTCTTGATGCGCTGATAGATAGAGAATAATGAGAAACCTGTTTGCGTTTTTTGCGAAATACAATAACTGGTTTCTCTTCGTCATTCTTGAAATTATCTGTGCTGTACTGCTGTTCCGATATAATAACTACCAGAACAGCGTGTACCTCTCTTCCGCCAATGCACTGTCGGGAAAACTCTATGAGTGGCAGTCGGAGGTAGGAAGTTTTTTCAGTCTGACGAAGATCAACAGTCAGCTTACAGAGCGTAACCTGTATCTGGAACGTCAGGTAAGTGAGATGTCGGAGAAGTTAGGCGAACTGACGAAAGACTCCGCTTACCTGCGTAATAACCAGTTGCAGATGCTTGCGGACTATAAGTTGATCCCTGCCAAGGTTATTGCGAACTCGCTGAATCGAAAAGACAATCTGATTACCCTTGATAAGGGTAAGGTGGATGGTGTACACAAGGACATGGGTGTCGCTTGTGGCAATGGCATCGTGGGTGTCGTCTATATGGTATCCGACCATTATTGTGTGGTGATACCCGTCTTAAACGAGCATAGCAATATCAGTGTGATGATCAATAACCGTGGCTATTATGGTTACCTGCATTGGCAGGGCGGTCCTTCCGACATTGCCTATGTGGATGATATCCCGCGCCATGCGCGTTTTAAGATGACCGATGAGGTGGTTACCAGCGGTTACTCTTCTATCTTCCCTGCCGGAGTACGCGTGGGAAAGATTCTCCATGTGTTCAACTCCTCTGATGGCTTGTCATATCGTGTACAGGTACGTCTGACTACCGATTTCGGTAATCTGCGTGATGTGTGTATCATCGATGACAGTAAGATGAAAGAGCGGGTAGAGATCATGCGGGCAGCACAAGACTCCATCAAACCAATAACTCGTTAAAACGGCGGTGTATGGCAACAGATATCCTTAAGAAAACCATCCTACTCATCGTATTCTGTTTGGTGCAGGTATTGGTGTGTAATCAGATTCATCTCTTCGGTTATGCTACACCGTTGATTTATGTCTATTTCGTCATACTCTTCCAGCGGAACTATCCTAAGTGGGCCATCCTTCTTTGGAGTTTTTCCCTGGGATTGCTGATCGACGTGTTCTCCAATATTCCTGGTGTGGCAGCTGGGGCAATGACCTTCCTGGCATTCCTGCAACCATATATCTTGAAGCCTTTTATCCCACGAGACAGCATAGACGATCTGAAACCATCATTCGCTAACCTGGGAATCATGAAGTTCTCTGGATACACGCTGATATGTGTGGTTATCTATTGCTTGACATTCTTCTCGTTGGAGGCTTTCAGTTTCTTCAACTGGCAACAGTGGTTGTCTAATATTGGTGCCAGTGCTGCTTTGACATTCCTCATAATCCTTATCATTGAAAATGTAAGATATCGACAATGAAGGGTGATTACGAACTGGATTACAGAAAGTATGTGATTGGTGGGGTGGCTGTGTTAATCATAGTCGTCTACCTGATTCGTCTGTTTACCCTTCAGATTCTTAGTGATGACTATAAGAAGAATGCCGACAGTAATGCCTTTTCCAAGAAGATAGAGTATCCCGCGCGTGGTGTGATCACTGACCGAACGGGTAAGTTGTTGGTATACAACCAGCATGCCTACGATATCATGGTGATCATGAACGAGGAGAGTGGCAGACTCGATACGATGGAGTTCTGCAATACCCTCGGTATCACGAAGGAGGAGTTTATCTCCCGCATGAACGATATCAAAGACCGGAATAAGAATCCGGGATACTCCCGATATACGCAACAACTCTTTATGAGTCAGGTATCAGAGAATGATTTCAGGGTCTTTCAGGAGAAGATGTTCCGTTTCCCCGGCTTCTATGTACAGCGAAGAAGTCTGCGACAATATGTCTATCCCAATGCCGCCCACGTACTGGGTGATGTGGCTGAGGTGTCGAAGGGTGATATAGAGAACGATGATTATTACCAGCCGGGAGACTATATCGGTAAGCAAGGTATCGAGCGTTCTTACGAGAAAGAGTTACGCGGTGAGAAAGGAGTGCAGATCATGTTGCGTGACGCACGCGGAAGGATCAAGGGCCGTTATCACGATGGTGCTTTTGATACGAAGCCAAAGGCTGGCAAGGATCTTAAACTGAGTATCGATATTAAATTACAGGCATTAGGCGAACGACTGATGCAAGGCAAGATCGGTAGTATCGTGGCCATCGAACCATCTACCGGTGAGGTGCTCTGTATGGTTTCATCCCCAACCTACGATCCTCGTGTGATGATTGGAAGGAACCGTGGAAAGATGCACCGTGAGTTGCAGAGGGATGTGTGGAAGCCTCTCCTGAACCGTTCTATCATGGGACAGTATCCGCCGGGATCTACCTTCAAGACCTCGCAAGGGCTGACCTTCATGTCAGAGGGTATTATCAGTCCTACAGGCACTGCCTATCCCTGTCATCGTGGATTCTATCACAGAGGATTGCATGTGGGGTGTCACGGACATGCTTCTCCATTGAGTCTGGTTCCTGCCATCAGTACATCCTGCAACGGCTATTTCTGTTGGGGACTCTATAATATGATGTCTAACCGTAAGAAATACAAGAATGTGCAGGCAGCCATGAATACCTGGCGTGACTATATGGTGAGCATGGGATTCGGATATAAGTTAGGTATTGACTTGCCGGGAGAGAAGCGCGGACTGATACCTAATGCACAGTTCTATGATAATGCCTACCACGGTTCGTGGAACGGACTGACGATCATCAGTATCTCTATCGGTCAGGGTGAGGTGAACCTCACGCCACTGCAGATAGCCAATCTGGGTGCTACCATTGCCAACAGGGGTTATTACATCACTCCTCATGTGGTAAAGGAGGTGAAGGGAGAACCGCTGAAGAAGGAATATACGGAGCGCCACTATACGAAGGCCGAGAAGTGGGCCTACGAGTATATCGTGAAGGGTATGCGTGCCTCTGTGCTGGGTGGTACCTGTAAACATGCGAATAGTCCGTATTATGAGGTGTGTGGCAAGACCGGAACGGCACAGAACAGAGGACAAGACCACTCTGTCTTTATGGGTTTTGCTCCGATGAATGATCCGAAGATCGCCATTGCCGTATATGTGGAGAATGGTGGATTCGGTGCCGACTTCGGTGTGCCTATCGGCGCGATTATGATGGAGCAGTATATCCGTGGAGAACTCTCGCCGTATTATGAAGGACTGGCAACGAAGTTCCAGAATAGGAGAATAGCATATGGAAAAGCAAACAGATAAACAACCGGGTGTTCTCCGATCGATGGATTGGTGGACCATAGCCATATATATCGCCCTGCTGGCTTTCGGCTGGGTGAGTGTCTGTGGTGCCAGTTATTCGTATGAGGACCCGAATATCTTCAGTCTGTCGACACGCTCTGGTATGCAGATCGTGTGGATCGGCACGTCGATATTCATCGGTTTTGTCTTGTTGATGCTCGACGACCGTTTCTACGACACCTTTGCCTATGTGCTCTATGCGCTGTTGCTCCTTCTCCTCTTCCTTACGATCTTCAATCCCCATGAGATAAAAGGTTCACGATCGTGGTTGGTATTAGGACCGCTACGAATACAACCGGCTGAGTTTGCGAAGTTTGCCACAGCCTTGGCGGTCTCAAAACTGATGAGTACCTATGGCTTTAACATCCACAATCTCAAGCATTTCGCTACAGCGTGCGGCGTGGTGTTACTGCCTATGATGTTCATCGTATTGCAGAAAGAGACCGGATCGGCACTCGTCTATCTGTCCTTCTTCCTGATGTTCTATCGTGAGGGTATGCCGGGTAGTATCCTTTTCACGGGTGTCGCCATGGTGATCTATTTCGTGGTGGGCATCCGTTTTGATGAGAACCTCCTGTTAGAAACCCCCACATCTGTAGGCCGCTTTGTCGTCTTGTTGCTTATTCAGGTATTCACGGCTTTCTTCGTCTTGTCGTATACCCACGATAAACGAGAGTTCTGGCGGTTGTTGTTGATCCCTTTAGGCATCACCATCTTGGTATTCCTCTTCTCTTATTATGTGATTCCCTTCGATATCGTGTGGGTGCAGCTCACCTTGTTGGCTGTTACCGTAGGCTACCTGGTGTATATGGCCTATAGCGCGCGCATACGTACCTATTTATATATAGCCCTGTTCACCATAGGTTCGGTGATCTTCTTCAACCTTGCCAGTTATGTTCTGGATGAAGTTCTCGAACCTCATCAGCGTGTACGTATCAATGTATTGTTAGGATTGGAAGACGATCTCTCGGGTGCCGGATATAATGTGCATCAGAGTGAGATAGCCATCGGTTCGGGCGGTATACGTGGAAAGGGCTTCCTCAATGGCACGCAGACAAAACTGAAGTATGTGCCCGAGCAGGATACCGACTTTATCTTCTGTACGGTAGGAGAGGAAGAGGGCTTCTTAGGATGTGCCGCCGTGTTGTTGCTGTTCTTGGCACTGATTATCCGACTGATTATCATGGCCGAGCGACAACCGTTTAAGTTCGGACGTATCTATGGCTATTGTGTGTTGAGTGTCTTCCTCTTCCATGTCTTCATCAACGTGGGCATGGTATTAGGACTGACACCTGTTATCGGTATCCCGTTGCCCTTCTTCAGTTATGGCGGTTCTTCCCTGTGGGGATTCACCTTCTTGTTGTTCATCTTCCTGCGTATTGATGCCGGCAGGAACATGATCCGTAACTAATGCTTGGGTGACAACTTAAAACCGATATCGTTGATGCCTGGTAGAATCTCTCTCTTCATATCATGACGAATGGTGATATGCAGGGAGTCACCTCTTCGGAAATCTTTCTCTCGTAACAGGTAGTTGTATTGGTAATAGCTGATGCCCTTGCCGGTGCGCTCTCCCTTCGCATTTACCAGGTTATACGACAAGGTGTCACGGGTTACCCGTTTCCCAGGGTAGGTGTATTGCTCGATAATCAGAAATACGCTCTTAAAGGGATATGACTCACTGATACGCATACTGATATACTCCCGGTATTTCCCAGGCTCTTTCAGTGGAGGGATATCGTATACCAGTGTGTCGTTCTTCTCCCACCCATACAGAGGGGTATGGTTAAAATGATAGTAGGTTACATCCTCACATGCCATCATCATGACTGTCATTATTACGACAGTCATGAGCAGGATATGTTCTCGCAATCTTTTACTCATCCGTGGGAATACTATTCTTTAGCGTCTCTTTTCTTGGGGTTTCCCGTTTTGTCATGACGGTTGTGTGGTCCACCTTTCTGTCGTGGAGACTCTTGTGACTCTGGCTGTGGGGCAGAAGCCTGTTGTGCTCCTCTGTTCTGTGGTTTGTTACCCTTCTTCTTTTTCTTTTTGTTCTTGCTCTTGTCGAAACGCGTGATACTCTCGCCTGCCAGCAGGTCGATAGGATGATCAGCTTGTCTCTCGGTGTTGTTATCCGTCAGTGAGAGCGGTTTCTCTCCACGGCGGTTCATCTCCATGATCTCATTAGCCCTGCTGATACTGATCGTCTCAACGTTTGCGGCGATATTCTTATCAGAGGAGTAGGAGACAAGTCCTGCCAGAACGTCACTCTTCAGGAAATAGAAGTCCTGATCTTTTGTCTGCAGGATGATATCCCTTGATGGCAGAGCCTTTCCTGCCTCTATGTAATTGTCCACCTCATAGTTCAGGCAGCATTTCAGTTTGGCACACATACCGGCCAACTTCTGGGGATTGAGGGAGATATCCTGATAGCGGGCTACATTAGTACTCACACTCACGAAATTCTTCATCCATGTGGCACAGCATAACTCTCTGCCACAAGGACCGGTGCCACCGATACGACCGGCTTCCTGGCGCGCTCCGATCTGTTTCATCTCGATACGTACATGGAAGGCAGCGGCCAGATCCTTGATCAACTGTCGGAAGTCGACACGCTCATCGGCAATGTAATAGAAGATGGCCTTGTTACCGTCGCCCTGATACTCCACATCACCGATTTTCATCTCCAACCCGAGATCCTTGGCTATCTGTCTGCTACGGATCATCGTGCTGTGCTCCTTCGCTTTCGACTCGTAGTATTTATCCATATCTGCCTTACGGGCGATACGATAGATACGTTTGATATCATCAGCTGACTTCAGATTGGCCTTCTTAATCTGCAGTTTTACCAGACTGCCGGTGAGTGTCACCACACCGATGTCATGGCCCGGACTGGCTTCCACGGCTACGATATCACCTTTCTTCAGTTCCAGGTTATTGACGTTGTGGTAATAACCTTTGCGGGTGTTCTTAAACTGCACCTCAACCAGGTCGGTCAGGTCGGTATTTCCGGGGATGTCCTCCAGCCAATCGTAGGTATTCAACTGTTTGTCTTGTCGTCCACAGGCTTTGTTGGAGAGTCCTCTGTCACATCCCGTACTTATCTTATATTGTAAGTTCTTATAATCCATAAAGTTATTTATATAGTGATCTACAGGTATCCTGTAGTGTTATTTCTGTATCAATAGTACAATCATTTTCAGAGCGATGTCGAAGAAGACAATCTTCCCGTTGGCATTCTGTCCGATATCTCGTATCGCCTTAGAGAACAACTCACTGATCTCGATGACATTCGCCTCATTGATAAACCGGGCGAAGTTCTTGGCAAACTGTTCCTCTTCTGCTGTCATGTAGTTCAGATCGGCAATGCGAAAGTTATACATGAAGTTCTCTCTGATCAGATGCAGGAAGTAGGTGAGCATGCCTTTCTGTCGCTCCCTGCCATAATTGGCAACCGTCTCACTCCAGTTTTTCAGCTCTTTGATATTCCGCTGGTATGCCAGTCGCATCAGCATGATGAACATGTCGAGGAATAAACGGTTCTCATTATCGGCATTCAGTTCCTCGAGTGCTTTCTGCCAACTGCCGTTCGCGATGCGGGCGATACGATGGGCGGTCTCTTCACTGATGCCCCTCTTCTCTGTCAGTGCTCTCTCAATAGCTGCCGTTTCAATGCCCTTGATATCTATTCGCTGCGTTCTGCTGAGAATCGTCTCCAGTAGTTGTTCGGGCGCTTCACATACCATGATGAAGACCGTTTGCTGTGGCGGCTCCTCGATAATCTTCAGCAGTTTATTGGCACATTCCGCATTCATGCGCTCAGGCAACCAGATAATACTCACCTTATACTGTCCCTGACTGGCCTTGAGCGATAGTTTGCGAATCAGACTGTCGCTTTCTCCCACACCGATGATAGCTTGCTGATTGGCAGCATTCATCTGTTCCAACCACTGGTCCAGTGTGAAATACAAGCTTTGGTTGACCATGGCGTTCCACTGATCAGAGAAGTCATCGCTCGTCATCTTATGTTCCGCACCCGTTCCAGCAGGTCGGATAACAGGGTAGGAGAAATGCAAATCAGGATGTTGCCAGGTGCGCAACATGGCCTCAGCATTCGCAGACGTGGCGTCTTTGGTCAGGAGATAAGCGGCAAACGACATAGCTAATGCCATCTTTCCACACCCTTTTGGTCCGCAGAACAACAGGGCATGCGGCAATCGCTGTTCGTCAACCATTTGTATCAAACGATTGCGAACATCCTCTTGACCGATCACACCTTCAAAACCCATTTCTCGCTTTTTACCAAATATTCTGCAAAGATACGAAAAGTCAAGTGAAATGCCAAAAGAAAATTTGTTTTCTTTTGGCATTTCACTTTAAGGACCTTAAGGACTTTAAAGACTTTAAAGACTTTAATCATCCTCTCTACCACTCATTCACCTCGCTCTTCCGATACAGGTGCTTGGCATATTGCCATCCGTAATGCTGGTAGATATCCGTCATGTGGCGTGAGCGCTCTACAAACTGCTCGAAGTTTTTCTTTTCTGGCTGCATCCACTGCACCTCGCAAAGGGCACCCATACGTGGCAATACCTGATATTCCACCACCTCATCACACGTGATATACTCCGTCCATAAGTTGGCCTGCACACCTAAGATATGACTCTTCGCTTCGTCGCTCATCCCTGCTGGTATGGGTTCGAAACTGTAAGTCTTGTCGATGGGTAATGTGCCGCCGATCAACTGCGGTTCACGGAAACGACGGTTCATCTCTACTTGATAGTAGTCGAAATAGAAATGACTGGTAGGAGCCATCACCACATCATGTCCTTTGGCTGAGGCTTCTATACCGCCTTCCACACCGCGCCAACTCATGATCATTGCCGATGGGCGTACGTCACCCTCCAGTATCTCATCCCATCCGAGAATCCTTTTGCCCTTAGATGCCAAATAGTCCTCCACTACGGATGTGAAATATCCCTGTAACTTAGCTTCTGCGGGATACTTGGCATCAGCTTTCAGTCCTTGTTTGCGAATCATCTCCTGACATTTCGCACACTGCTGCCAACGGGTGCGGGGAGCCTCGTCACCACCGATATGAACAATCTCCGAGGGGAAGATCTCACAGATCTCATCCAACACTCCCTTCACGAAGTCATACACCTTGGGATTGCCGGCGCAGAGGATATCGTCAAAGACACCCCACAACGGACATACCTCATACGGACCACCCGTGCATCCCAACTCTGGGTAGGCATGCAGGGCAGCAAGCATATGACCGGGCATATCGATCTCGGGTATTACCTTGATATATCGTTCGGCGGCATATCTCACGATCTCTTTAGCCTCTTCCTGAGTGAAGTAACCGCCGTAGGGCGTATAGTCGAACAACTCTGTGTTTCTGCCCACTACAGTCCGCTGTCGTATGGATCCTTTCTTCGTTAGTTCAGGATACTTCTTAATCTCTATGCGCCAGCCCTGGTCGTCGGTAATATGCCAATGGAAGGTGTTCATGTTATGCAACACCATCATGTCGATATACTGCTTGACAAAACGGAGGGGGAAGAAATGACGACTCACATCGAGGTGCATACCACGGTAGGCAAAGCGGGGAGCGTCATCGATCACCACGGCAGGGATCTCAATCATCTGTGCCTCTTTCATCACGGGCAGCGCCTTCCTGAGGGTCTGTATGCCGTAGAATACACCGGCAGGGGTAGAACCTTCTATCAAGATCTTCTTGTTATTGACCGTCAATCGGTAACCTTCCTTGTTGTTGATCTTCTCATTCAGACAGAGAAGGATGGTGGCTTTCTTGTTGACTGCCTGATTATTCAACGTGATGCCAGTCTGCTCCTTCACATACTCTGATAAGAACCGCACATTGCGCAACATATTCTCGTCGTTTTCCTTGCAACCCACCGTAACCCCATCTTGCAGTATAAATACCTTACCGTCAGTTGTTTGTATCTTATCGGGTAGGGGCACGATGTTGAAGTTGGCACGGTTGTCAGCAAAGGTGTAGACACTGACCATACACAGTAATAACAGGATCTTTATTTGTCTCATATTCATGGTATATTGAAGTGTTATACGAATTGATATCGCAAAATTACAACTTTTTTTGTTTATCACCAACACCTCACCCTTTTTATTTGTCAGAATGATAAACGAATGATATGGATATTAAAAAAACTCTAATAATTTGATGGAACAACGAAAAAACCACTATCTTTGCGTGAGAAATTAAGCCGACCCTTTGATGGGTCGAGCTTACAATAATTAAAGAGCGACGAGTAGGAGCGGTTGCATCCTCCCCATATAGGGGGAAAGGCTACGGGTAGGCGAGCGACAGCACGGGAATGGCCTTGGAGGGGGTGGATGCTTCTTTGCTTCTTTCTTCGCGCCGAAGAAAGAATGAAGTATAAAGGAATAAATAAGACTCTATGGATGATCTTACTATGGATCATCCTTCCCCTCAACGTCATGGCACATCAGCAAGATGGACTGTGGCAGGCAGGTGCGGTTTTGTCTGAACAAACCATCCAGACGATGGGTGTCTCCAACTGTTTTACGGCAGAGCCTATCCCAGATGATGTCTTCTCCCGGATGCAGGGAAAGAGTTGGAAAAATGGCTGTCCGCTGAAGCGTAGTGACTACCATTACCTGAAGATCCTCCACCGTAATGCAGAGGGGAAGAGTCAGATGGGGGAGATGATCTGCAACAAAGCCATTGCCAAGAAGTTGTTGAAGATCTTCCGACAGTTGTTTGATGCCGACTACCGCATCGAGCGGATGGTGCTTATCGATCATTACGATGCTGATGATGAGCGATCGATGATGGCCAACAACACCACGTGCTTCAACTACCGGGTGGTGAAAGGCTCCTCTAAGTTGTCGGCACACGCCAGGGGAGTGGCCATCGATATTAATCCTTTGTACAACCCTTACGTCAAAAAGGGTAGGCAAGGCACGGTGATCCAGCCGAAGGGTGGCAAGAAGTACGCCTATCACCGTGACCGTCGTCGTGACATCCCCTATAAGATCGATCGTAATGACTTGGCATACAAGTTGTTTACGGCGCAGGGCTTTAAGTGGGGAGGCAACTGGAATAGTTTAAAAGATTTTCAACATTTTGAATATAATATAGATAAGTAATGATTTTTTTAAACACAGAAAAACAGAGATTTCATTAACGCTGTAACTCCGTACCTCTGTGTTGATAATAATTAAAAAAATAGAATATGAAAAAAATGATGATGATGATGTTCCTGTCGGTAGTGCTGACGGGGACAGTATATGCACAGAAGACCACCACGTTCCTTGATGAGATGAAGAAATTCGTGGAGCAGGTAGAAGCTAAAGACAGTATCAAAGCCAGTGAGGTGCCGGCACTCGATGCGAAATACAATGATTTCCGCACCCGTTATAAGAACGAGTATCGTGATAAGATGACCAATCAGGAGTTGAGTCAGTATTCCGAATACCGCACCCGCTATCAGAAGAAACTCTTCCGCAACAAGTCGCAGAAGGTGATCGACGAGATCGACAGCGTGGGTAACAGCATGTCGAAAGGCATTGAGCGCGGAGCCTCTAAGGTGGGTGGCTTCATCAAAGGACTCTTTAAGAAGAAGTAATGGCGGATAGTGAGGAGATGACTTTCTGGGAGCACCTCGATGTGTTCCGCTCAAGTATCATTAAGATGCTGGTGGCTACCGTGGCTGCCGGCATTATTGCCTTTCTCCTCAAAGAACCGCTCTTCCGTATCGTGCTCGCCCCGCAAGACAGCAACTTCTTTCTTTGGCAGTGGGTAGGGGTGGAGCCCTTCAAGATACAACTGATCAATACCGGATTGGCAGAGCAGTTTCTCATTCACATGAAGGTGGCGCTGGTGACAGGACTCATCGTTGCCTCCCCCTATGTGTTGTATATACTCTTCAGTTTTGTGTCGCCCGCCCTCTACGAGAATGAGCGCCGTTACTCCGTGCGCATCACCCTCTCTGCCTACCTGATGTTCCTGTTGGGCGTGGCGGTCAACTACTTCTTAGTATTCCCCCTCACCGTGAGGTTTTTAGGAACCTACCAGGTGAACAATAGCGTGGAGAACATGCTGACGATCAGTAGTTATGTGGATACCCTGCTGATGCTCAGTCTGATGATGGGCGTAGTCTTCGAGTTACCGGTATTGTCATGGCTATTGGCGAAGTTCGGACTGCTGCGCCGTGAGTGGATGGTCAGTTACCGTAAGCATGCCTTCGTGGCAATCCTCATCGTAGCAGCGGTCATCACTCCTACCTCGGATATCTTCACCCTGCTCATCGTATCCCTGCCCATCTGGCTGCTCTACGAGTGCAGCATCTTCATCGTTGGCAGGGTGCAGAAGAAAAACGAATAAAAACAATATACTATGCGAAAGATAAAGAATCCTTGGATATCACGCGAAGGCTACAACTGCTTCGGTTGTTGTCCTGATAATCCCCTCGGACTCCACATGGTGTTCTTCGAGGATGGAGATGATATCGTAAGTTATTGGAAACCGAGTGAGCGATACCAGGGTTGGGTGAACGTGCTGCATGGCGGCATCATCGCCTCTCTCATCGACGAACTGGCCGGATGGGTGGTGTTCCGCAAACTGCAGACCACCGGTGTCACCTCTTCACTCAACGTGCGTTATAAAAAGGCTATCTCCACCTTAGAGCCGGAGTTGACCATCCGTGGAAGGATTACCGAGCAGCGTCGTAACCTCGTGACCATTACCGTAGAACTGTCGAATGCAAATGGCGAACTATGTGTCACTGGCGAGGTTGTTTATTTCATCGTATCATCGGACAAAGCGAAAGAATTGGGGTTCACAGAATGCGAACTCGAAGGTGATGAACTGTTATCGTTTTGATTTTTTAATTGTACTAATTTAATATCCACAGATTGAAAACAATCCGTTATGATAAGTTATTTGTCTGAGCAACAGTTATGGAACCAGATCCGTGAAGGTAATAATGAGGCAGTTGAAAGACTTTTCGACTTATATGCAGACTCTTTATTTGCTTATGGAGTGAAATTCACCTCAGACAAAGAGTTTGTTAAGGATGCCGTGCAGAATCTGTTTCTTCGACTGATGATAAGTCATGAACATCTTTCTGAGGTATCTAACGTTAAGTCGTATATGATTAAGTCTTTAAGGAGAGAGTTATTGAAGAATAGCAAACAGGGGTATGCGATTTCATTTGATAACGATAATATACTAAGGAATAAGGTGGAATCCTATGCATCAGAAAATCTTTCCGTAGATGATATGGATGATGAGGCGATACGCATCAGAAGGATACTTTCAGAGGAGCTTCTTAAACTACCGCCAAGGCAGAAGGAAGCTCTATATCTCAGATATGTGCAACAGATACCCTTGGCTGAGATAGCTCATATTTTAGATATGAATTATCAAAGTGTCAGGAATCTTATTTATCGTGCCTTTACTAAATTGCGGAAAAATATTGATCAGGACAAATTCACAAAATCATACGTTATTATTCTATTAACACAGGTTCTTAGTGATATGTAAATAATCTGGCCAATGACTATTGATCATTAGCCAGACATAAAAAAGTAATATAACTGCTAACTATCTGTTTACTTGTTCTAACGTACGCGTTTTCCAGTCATCTTTAATATAACTATTGGGGAATGTCGTCTTATTTATAATTTCACCTCCACGTAAGTGAATCCATGTATCGAAGGTACGTTGCCCTTCTTTTAAGAGAATGACACGTCCTCCGTTGCGTAGATGGTTGTATTCCGTATTTCCACCTGTAAAACGTCCATATCCA
>CADBSW010000172.1 GCA_902797505.1 uncultured Prevotellaceae bacterium
ATTTAAAAATTGAGAATATGAAAGCAATCAAATATTTCTTCGCAGGAGTAGTGATGCTAGGTCTCTCTACTCAAGTACAAGCACAAGATGTGAAAGCACAGATTGATGCCATTACAAAAGTCGTTGTTGACAACAAGAACAATCTTAAGGCAGTTGAGCCACAGATCAAACAGTTCATTAAAGAGAATAAGAAGAATCCCGAAGCATTGGCAGGTCTTGGACGTGCCTATCTCGACATCAAGGATCAGACCAACGCACTGAAGTATGCCGACATGGCTATCAAGGCTAACAAGAACAATGCTGCCGGTTATATCCTGAAGGGTGATATGGCTGCTATCAATGATGATGGTGGTGAGGCTGCTATGTGGTATCAGAACGCTACTACACTGGATCCTAAGAATCCTCTGGGTTACATCAAATATGCACGTGTATATCAGAAGGTAGACGCTGCCGGTGCTGAGGAGATGCTACGTAAGCTCTCAACCATCGACCCCAGCTACCCAGTAGATGCTGAGATCGCACATATGTATTATGCTAACAACAAGTTCGCCAAGGCTTTGGAGAACTACCAGAAGGTTGACAAGGATAAGTTGACTGATGACAAACTGACCGAATATGCTTTGGCAGCTTACTTCCTCGGAAAATCTGAGGCATCTCTCGAAGCATCAGAGTATGGAGCAAAGAAGCATCCGAGAAGCGCCGGTTTGAACCGTCTGTCATTCTACAACTATACCGACCTGAAGAATTACGACAAGGCGCTGCAGTATGCTGATGCATTGTTCAACAATAGCGACAGTGCTAAGTTTGTTAGCCGTGACTACCTATACCTGGGTCATGCCCACAAGGGTGCCGGCAAGGCTGACGAAGCTATCGAGAACTTCAAGAAGGTATATGAGATGGATGAGAAGCAGACAGACGTTCTGAAGCTGATCTCTGACTCTTATCTGGAGAAGAAAGAGCACGACTATGCTGTAGAGTACTACCAGAAGTTTATCAATACTCAGGAGAAGAAGAAGGCCAGCGACTACGAGGCCATCGCTCGCATCTATCTCGACCTCGCAGAGACAGAGACAACTCCTGAGGCTAAAGAGAAGGCTTATCTGAAGGCTGATCAGGTATATGTTGACCTCGCTACTGCTATGCCAAACAACGAGGATTACTCTACTTACCGTCGCGCTATGATCCATCACTTGATCAATCCCGATGTGAAGAAGGGTGCTGCCAAGCCATACTATGAGAAGTATGCTCAGCTGATGGAGGCTAAGGCAGATCGTTCAAATGCTGAGAACGCTACCCTCGCAACAGCTTACAACTACCTGTGCGTTTACTACATCCAGAATGACAATGTAACAAAGGCAAAGGAGATTGCAACCAAGTTGCAGGCTATCCAGCCAGAGAACGAGACAGCAAAGCAGATCTTAGCAATTTAATCAATAGTGGGAAGGCCAAACGGTCTTCCCACATTTTTTATAACCATAAAAAAGAGGTGACTGAAAAGCCACCTCTTAAATTATTTATCGTTAGATTACTCTGGCAGAGAAATTGCCTCTGACGGACAAACACCTGCACAAGTACCACACTCTGTACAAGCATCTGGGTCAATAGAATAACGCTCACCTTCAGAAATTGCGCCTACTGGGCACTCATCGATACATGTTCCACATGCGATGCAATCTTCACCAATTACGTATGCCATAATATTTTCAGTATTTGTTAATAATGTTGTTACTTAAAATTAGTGATGCAAAATTAATAATAAAATTGAAACGTACCTACTTTTAGGTATACTAAATTAATCCAGTTAACAATATTTCACATAAAATTAGGTATTGGAAAACATTAAAAGCACTATGCAATAATCAAGTAATAGCATCGTTATATTATTAATGAAGAAATATCTTGTTATGATCATCTGCCTTGCATTTGCAGTGAGCATCACGCAAGCGCAAGAACGTGTAGTAGAGAACAGACCTTATTGTGATCTGCGCCCATTCCATTTCGGTGTGCTCATCGGTACCCATTTCCAGGATATCGAACTGCAGAACGTTGGTCCACAGATGATAGAAAACGAGGATGGCACTACGTCAGAGAAGCTTATTACCTGTGATCATGACCGTTGGGATGCAGGCTTCACGGTAGGTGTCTTAGGCGAGGCCCGGTTAGGAAACTACTTTGCTTTCAGGCTTGCTCCTGCCATGTATTTCGGCAACAAGCACCTTTCTTTCATCAATCACACGGATCATCTGGAGGATGGCAGTCCAATCAAGGTTGATCAAGACATGAAGATGATCTATGTGTCGACAGCTGCAAGCATTATCTATAGTGCTCAGCGATTCAACAATCACCGACCGTATATCGTGGCGGGAATCAATCCCATGCTCAATCTCTCTGGTAAGGATAACGACTACATCAAGTTGAAGCCCTACGACTGTTTCTTGGAGATAGGTATGGGATGTGACTTCTACCTACCCTTCTTTAAGTTGCGTCCGGAGTTAAAATTCAGTTATAGTCTGGTGAACACATTAGACAAAAACCATGTTAACGAACTCAAGGATCGTAACATGGTTATGTACACTAATTCGGTCGTTAACAAGACCCGAACGAAGATGATTTCCCTTACTTTCTATTTCGAGTAATCACTTCCTACTCATCTCAAGCACCATCTTCCCTACGAAGAGCGCATGTTTTCCGTTTTGATCCACAGGAATCTCCTTCCCATCGAGATTCTTCACATAACGTAGAGTCTCGAAGTAAGTATGTGAATGGCCTCCCAAGACTAAGTCAATGCCACGAGTTCCCGACACGAGATACTCATCACCGTCTTTGTAAGAGTCTTGCCATCCCAGATGGGAGATGCAGATAATCACGTCGCATTTCTTTTTCTTCAGGATGTCCACTACCCTATTCGCCTCTTTCACAGGATCCAGGTATTTCACACCGACACAATTATCGTTGGAGACCAATCCCGACAAGGCAGGAGACAGACCGAAGACACCAATCTTCATCCCTTTACGTTTCAGGATCACATAGTCTTTCACCAATCCCTCGACGACAGTACCTCTAAAATCGTAGTTACTGCAGACGATGGGGTAATTCAGTTTCTTGAACATCTTTGCCATGGCATCCAGACCGAAGTCGAACTCATGATTACCGATAGTACCTGCATCATAACCCATCAGATTCATCAGTCCTACCTCCACATCTCCCTTATACAAGGTGAAATAAGGAGAGCCCTGACAGAAATCACCACTGTCAAAGAGCAACAAGTCGGGATTCGTTTTGCGCTCATCCTTCAGCATCGCTATCCTACGGAGGAACCCACCGCGACCGGCCTTCATCGTATCTGCCAGATTGGGATTCAGTGGCAGGATAGTACTATGTGTGTCATTGGTATGTAGCACCACCAGTTGCTTATTCTGTGCTTGAACGTTTAAGATTCCCAGCAGCAGAAGACTTATAATAATGTATCTTTTCATATCAGACTATTTTTCAATTGTTACTCTACCCTCTACCTGTGCATCAACCACCTTGCCAAGCTGATCCTGCTCACGGAAATAATCCATGATGATGTATCGCAGGTTATTACTCTCTTCCTGCGGGGAGTTGACGTCCATCTTACTCTTCAGCGCGTCCATCCGGTCATTACCCTGCGCGAGATAGTCAATCGTAGCAATACGGTAAGTGGCTTTGGGGTCTATCGGTTGACCATTCAACGTAACCGACTTCAACTGATGATCTGCCGTTATCACCATCCTGACACCATGACTCAAGGCCTCACCACCCGTAGAAGCGATCTGCTGGAATAATTCTGTCAGTTTCTCACCAGTAAGCGTCAAGAAACAGATCTTGTTCTCGAAGGGCGCCACATCCAGCACATCACCGTAGGTGACATCACCTGCGGAGAAGGCAGCACGAATACCACCCATATTATACAATCCAAGAACCGGCTTCTCTTGATACTTCTTACCTGCCCACACCAGTACATCGGCCAGGAGGTTCGACAACTCACTCTCCGGCTTCTTAGCAGCCATATAACGGGCGATCTTTCCAACCTTCGGACTCATCATGCTATCCACCACATGCTTGTAGGGCGCAAGGAAAGCCTCAGCCTCAGTATTAGGAGTAGCATCATATCGGCTATCTACTAAGATCCTTGTACGCTCAATACCTGTCATCTGATAATGAGACTTGCACGATAATAACAACAACTGGCTGACAACCAGAACAAACAATACATTTTTCTTCATACGCTACCAGATTATCAACATGACGTCTCCATGTCGTCACTATGCAAAGTTACAAAAAAACGAGAGCAGTACAAAAAGAATTTATTTTTTTTTAATGCCGAGTGCATAGTAAGTTCGCCGATTATCGGCAAAGTTCATAAAAGTTGAGTGAATTGAAAAATAAATTGAGTAAAAATTTGTCTATTCCATTGATTCTTCGTACCTTTGCACTGCTTTTTCGACGTAACCGATGGAAGGAAGATGAGTAGCCTGTCTATGTTGCGCGGAAACTATGAATCATTTAAAATTATCGAATAACAATGGATTTGATTAAAGTTGCTGAAGAAGCATTTGCAACTGGTAAGAAGTTCCCTGAGTTCAAGTCTGGTGATACCATTACTGTTGCTTACAAAATTATTGAGGGTTCAAAAGAGCGTATCCAGCTCTACCGTGGTGTTGTAATCAAGATTGTAGGCCATGGTGACAAGAAGCGTTTCACTGTTCGCAAGATGTCTGGTACTGTAGGTGTAGAGCGTATCTTCCCTATCGAGAGTCCGAACATCGAGAGCATCGAGGTGAACAAGGTTGGTAAGGTACGTCGCGCTAAGCTGTACTACATCCGTAAGCTCACCGGTAAGAAGGCTCGTATTGCTGAGAAGCGTACTATTGCTAAGAAAGAGAACTAAAAGAACCTCACAAAAGGAATTAAAAAGCTTTGCATCGCAAAGCTTTTTTTTATTAATATAAGTTGATGAGGTTGTTGACATAAGTCGACGGGGTTGCTGACTATAGTCGACAGGGTTGCTGACTTAAGTCAGCAGATCTGCCGACTTAAGTCGACAACAACGTTCTAATACCCTTTCAGATTGGAAAAAGTAGTCTTCAGGGATGAGAAAGCTACTAAAAACGAACGGGATATCGACGATCTTACTTCTTCCTCCGTAACATTCCGTTTTTATCTATCAACAAAGGATTACCGGGAATATCCTCATTGCTCAACAGTCGGATCTGTCGGATCACCGTCCCTGTCTTATCCACCCGTGGTCCGATACCCCATCGCTGGATAAACGGAACGATACGCCCTTGTAGGAATTCTCCTTTATGATTCACCTCTAAGGTGAGTATCGGTGCATAACCTGACACACCCGCGATGCTGATTCCTTTAGGCGTACAGAAATTACCGAGACTATAGGCAATCAAACGATTACGATAAAGTTCCATGCAGCGTACCACATGAGGTCCATGACCGAACACCACATCAGCCCCTAAGTCAACGCAGTAATGGGCGAAGTCACGCAGGTTTCCACGGTTCTCCTCATAGAACATCTCCTTTCCGTAGGGCAGATGACTCCTGGTACGTCCTTCTGCACCCCCATGAAAACTTACCACCAGGATATCCACCTTGGGACGTACGGCAGTAAGAATGCGGAAGACAGCAGCAGAGTCGGTATGCAACACCGTGTAGTGATTATGTCCAAAGGCACAGACGCCAATCTTCAAGCCATTCTTCTCAATGATCGTCCACTCCTTGCGCCCTTTCACTCCGGCATAACGGATGCCCAGCGAGTCGAGCACATGTTCTGTACTCTTCATACCTACCCATCCGAAATCAAGGGAGTGATTATTAGCCAGACTCAAGAAATCATAACCCGCATCCTTCAGCAGATGACTCATGGATGTGGGTGTCCTGAAGGCATAACTGATCTTGGAGACCGTCTTCCGTGACACGCCACTGTCACAAAGCGTGCCCTCCAAGTTGCCAAATGCCAGATCAGCGGCACGCAAGGTTGCCTTCACGTCATTAAAGAGCATCCTCCCACCCTTTGCCGGCAGGGCCGTATCTGGATAGGTGGTACCCATCATGATATCACCGGTCATCGCCAGTCGGATGGTATCTGCCTTCTTGAAAGGACTTTTGGGAATCTCCTCATGTACATATACAGACGATGCTGACAAATAATTGCCAGCACCTACCGTATATCCTATTGTCAATATACCTGTTAAAACGATCAGACTAAGTAAGAACCTTCTCATTCCTTTACGCGACGCGCACCAATATAACGTTTGGCATAGTAACCTTCGTTAGACTGACTCACCTTCACGCCTCCCTGACTGCTTGCATGGATAAAACTGAAGGTATGAGTCTCGGGATCTACATCTACCACGATACCCACGTGACCCACATTGCGGCCGGAACTCGGACTGGTGAAGAACACCAGGTCACCTGTCATCATCTCATAGTCCTTTATCGGGGTATTCTTCGCATACTGATCACGTGAAGAACAGCCGATATTGATATTCATCTTACCATATACATAACTGGTAAAACCAGAGCAGTCGAAAGCAGAAGGACCCTTGCTACCACTTCTGTAACGGGCACCAATATGTGAGAAAGCCTCATCCATCAGATCATTGATGGCAGAAACATTATACTCCTCATCAAAATCCGTACCGTCATACAAGAAATCGTAGTTATCAATCTCTTTATACCTTACCTCTGTCTTTACTGGTTTGCGCACCTTTGTCTTATGCTTCTTTCTTCCGGCATTCAACGGCATCACGGAAGAGACCAACAACAGCAGTGCACATATGATAATTCTATGCTTCATTTATTCTTTTTAGGTTAGTGAACAAGAAGTTCAATTATTCATGAAGATTTCAAAAAGGCCATCTGTATATCACGGTTGTCAATGGCAAATTATGATAGCAGATGCCGTCCATCCTCATCTTAGCAATGCAAAGATACTAAAAAATATGCGGCAAAAAAAGTAGGTTCACATCTTTTTGGATATAGCGGCAAACGAGTATTCCTTACCTGTTGTGTGCGTTAACTGTTATATTACAGTCATTTACGGAATTACGTTAAAAGAGTTAGTTTAAAGAATCCTTTTGTTTTTTTTAACAAAGAAACACACAGATATGTAACCAGTTTATAAAATTGAAGACTTGTGAAATGAAAGATTATTCCCAAACGACCAAGTCACGAGGGAGATTAATCTTTTTTGCCTCGCCACGTTCACCCGTGATAAAATAGTTCTTTGCCAGATGCTCATCAAATTGATTGATAAAGGCAGCTCGAATCCGCGCACATTTCTCATTGATGGAATTAAGCAATGGGTTGGTCACATCCTCAATACTTTGTATAGTTCGATTGCTCAATCCCAAAGGCTTAAGAGTCTTGTATATGTCTAATAACTCATCCCTATAGTCAGCCAACTCTTTAAATACTATACCCTCGGGATGTTTTAAGAATAAGAGGTAAACCGCTTTTATCAAAGGTTCCATCTTTACCTCAATATCATTATAGTCTGGCAACAAGATGCGATGATCTTTGGTAATCACAAGTCTGCTAAGTTGTTTTTTTGTCTTGAACAGTCCTCTGAATGTCCATTCGTTCAGGCCCTTGCACCTTAACTTCTGCACTCTTATATCCATATCCTCTAACAGTGTAAGACTCTCGAATTCCAGATCCTCATTGAGTGCCAGGATACAAGGGATATGGTCATTCTCTTTACAGCCTGCCATAAGACGATCAAATTCTGATGCCATCACAAACCGACATTTGCTGTCATCAAAGGTGTGGATCTCTACTAGCAAATCATACGACAAACCGTCGCATGTGAATGACAGTTGGCAATGGGAGTTCTTCAGTTCGTATGGTGTCGCCCATGTGATATCTTTGTTGCCAAGTTCTGTCTTGACATATTGTTCTATGACAGCGACAGCAGCGGCTTGTTCATGTAAAGTGGTCTGATATACGACCCCGAATAGAGAGTTTCCACGTAATTGATTACTCCACCATTCATCAGATGGCGTAACACTAATTTCTTTTATTAACCCATCTTCTATTTCCAGACGATGAACCAGATCCTGATATTCACCATCAACAGTGATTCGTGCACAATAATTGTCATTCATCCTGACGACATCTGCCTTATAGTCTCTCTTCGAATATTGAAGCGAGTCAAACACTTGTTCCATCAACTTCAAGAAATTCTCTTTCCCATTGATGACCTTATGCGGCACACCACCTTCCCAAATGACATTCTCGTCCAGATATGGTGCCACATAACTCATATCAAGCATATCCCAACACTTACACATCAGTTCTGCAGCTTGTCTGTAAGATGATAGTTTGTTTGGACTCTCCTTTTCAGAAGAGTTCCTTTTGAATATATAATCAAAGATTCCCATTTATAGCTCCTCCTCCAAATCTCACTTTTTGTGCCTACAAAATTAATAAAAAAACAAGATAAACTAACGCCATTATCATCGAAATAATTTTTCACAAGCCTTGTGTTTCCTATTTTGTTTGCACTTTTGGAATATATTGCATATCTTTGTCTCGACACATAAAAGATAAAGAATATGGCAACAAAAGAACAGATTAAAGCCTTGAAAATTGATGAGAACGTCTTTGAATTAGTAGAAGATACAGAATTAGAGTATCTGGTACATTTTGCCGCACCTTACACAGGAGGTGACAAATGCTTAGTTCCCAAGGGGACAGCTTTTGCCCCATCTTCACCAATGCGAAGTGATGCGCTATATATGCGCCTGGTAGGAGAGAATGAAGAATTATATGCGAAAATGGAGACTCAAGTAAAGATCAAATATGATGACCTCTTTTTTAGACTTCAAGGATTCTCTTTCTTCATCACAGAAGAGCAACTCAAAACTCTTCCTCTCAAATTCCGTAGTGGCAGCGCAGAACGACTTTTGGATATTATGCGAATATTACGTTCTCCCATCCACCCGATATTTACATAATCTATGATTCCTAATATCTGTTTTTCTTATCCTGATCGTAATATCATTTTAGTTCGTTATATTTCACGTTCTTAGGTTTCTGGGGTATCAGAGGAATCTCCCCTGACATATCCCTCTTTTGCCATGAATACCTTGACGATGGTGGTTGCGATTTCTCATATTATTCTTATGGGAAATACTTGTTTCTTGTTGGAGACTTCAAACCCAACAGCAATGGATGGACTTGCAGATTTCCCGTATATAGAATAAACACTGATGATTTGACGATGAAATATGTGTATGCAGGAGCTGCCATACGTTTCACTCCTAAGGAAATCGTTATTGCTGGCGCAAGACTGACGAATGAGGATGCCGAATGTACCGCCGATGAAGTCTGGGTGATGCACGATGTACACTTTGATGTGTGCTCAGAAAGGTTCAAGGTTATTCCCTGACTATCGATGCAGATGGTGGATACAGGGTATAACAATCGCAGACATGCAGATGGATTAACATAGCAGATGAAAGTAATCACTTCTACATAAAGTAATCATCATCTTGTGACCAAAACAAGTTGTTTTGCTCTAGATTTATACACCTTTTCTAACAGCAAAGATAATCTTTTCCAAGGCAAAACAACTTGTTTTGGTATAATGAAAGCCTATGAAGGCAAACATTTTGCCTTCATTCGTGCAATCTATTGATTATTAAAACCTTATGCAAATTATGAAGGCAAACTCAATTTTAAGCAAAATCTTTCGGCAACATGCCGAAGGTTTGATAACACGAAACCTATCCATAGCCTACTTACTATTTACAATCTCATCAAATCGCTCACTGACTTTGGCCATCCAGTCTGGGAGCATTTTCATAACTTGATATACCAGCGCATCAGGCATCTTCCTGTAATAGGCGTAAGCCATTGGCCCGGCTATCGCTGCAAGCGTATCAGCATCACCTCCAAGGGAAATGGCGAGCTTGATACAGTCAACATAATCTTTCGACTCCAAGAAACATATTATAGCAGGGCCAACAGTGCCCGCACAAGTGGAGTTGAAAGTATAGGAGTCGTGGAAATCAGCGTATTTCATATTGGCCCAATCCGGATAATACTTATTCAGGATTTCCTCTCGTACGAAAGCCTTTTCTTTGCCGTTCTTCAGATGAAAGATCGTTAGGGCAGTCGCCTCCGCCCCCTTAAGTCCTTCTCGGTGATTGTGGGTTGGTGCTGCCGTCTCATGAGCCATACGAACACATTCTTCCTCGTTCTTAGCCAACCATCCTGCTGATGAGCAACGCATGGCAGATCCATTTCCGAAACTTTGATACGGTTGTGGATCATGACTGGCCATCCATAATTTGAATTTACTCCCGAAACCGGCATGCCGATGCTCGTTAGCACACTTCCACAGGTTCATTGTCATATCAAGATTATCTATAAACGCTTCGGCACAGGCAAAGGTAAGGACAGTATCATCCGTGAAACGGGCTCTTGAACTGAACAGTTTCACTTTATCGTAATCTTTTATACGATGATGCCGGCCCTCATAGGCACTACCAGCTATGTCGCCAATGGCTTCACTTATTAAATAATGATTCATACGTATCTGCATATTAGGTATTACAAAGATACAAAAATAATCTATATTTGTAGCACTAAAATAATCCACAAGACTTGCGAAAATAACTTTTTTATATCTTTTAACGACATCTTACAAGAAATAATCGTACCTTTAACTACATCGAAGATACAGGCATTCGGAAAAGCCCTGCATCATAGCCGCCCATTTGTTCGTTTTCCTCATTGCGGACTTGATCCGCAATCTGCCCTGATAAAAGGCTTTTCAATGATTTATTGGATAAAATCTTCACACTCGAGAAAAGAAACAAGTTCCTTTTCTTCTCGTTTACTCAGATTTTTCGTACCTTTGCAAAAGTAAAAAGAGAAATAGGATTATGAAAGAATTAGCATTAAAGTACGGATGTAACCCAAACCAAAAACCATCACGTATCTTCATGACAGAAGGTGAGTTACCTTTGGAAGTATTGAACGGTCGACCAGGATATATCAATTTCCTGGACGCTCTTAACTCATGGCAATTGGTAAAAGAGTTGAAGGCCGCTACCGGTCTGCCCGCTGCTGCCAGTTTTAAGCATGTATCTCCGGCAGGTGCCGCAGTAGGACTACCACTCGATGATACATTGAAGAAGATTTATTTCGTTGACGACATCAAGGAAGAACTCTCTCCTATCGCCTGTGCCTATGCACGTGCCAGAGGAGCCGACCGCATGAGCAGTTATGGTGACTTCGTTGCACTGAGCGATACCTGTGATGCCGTGACAGCTTTATTACTCAAGCGTGAGGTGAGTGACGGTGTGATTGCTCCCGACTACACGGAGGAAGCCCTTGAGATTCTTCGTGAGAAGCGCAAAGGTACTTATAATGTGATAAAGATTGATCCTAACTATGTGCCCGAGCCCGTTGAGCGCAAACAGGTGTTTGGCATCACCTTCGAGCAGGGCCGTAATGAGATCTGTCTTTCTGATCCTTCTCTCTTTGAGAATATCCCCACACAAAACAAGGTATTCACCGAAGAGGCTAAGCGTGACCTGATGATTGCGCTCATCACCCTGAAGTATACACAGAGTAACTCTGTATGTTATGCCAAGGACGGACAGGCCATCGGTATCGGAGCTGGTCAACAGAGTCGTATCCACTGTACTCGTCTGGCAGGCAACAAGGCAGATATCTGGTGGCTGCGCCAGCATCCTAAGGTGATGAACCTGCCGTTTGTTGATAAGATCCGTCGTGCTGATCGTGACAACACCATTGACGTATATATCAGTGAGGATCATGATGATGTACTTGCTGACGGTGTATGGCAGCAGTTCTTCAAGGAGAAGCCCGAGGTGCTTACCATGGAAGAGAAGAAGGCATGGATTGCACAGAATACCAACGTGTCATTAGCCAGTGATGCTTTCTTCCCCTTCGGCGACAATATCGAGCGTGCCCATAAGAGTGGTGTACAGTTTATCGCTCAGGCTGGCGGTAGTGTACGTGATGACCATGTCATTGCCACTTGCGACAAATACAACATCGCCATGGCCTTCATCGGTATCCGTCTGTTCCATCATTAATATCCCAATAAGATATACCATGAGTGACTTTGATGATATCTTGATGAACGGTATTAACTTTGGCAAAGGAGGAAACAAGAATTCCGACTCAGGCAAAGTGAAGACCAAGGCCAAGAAAAAAAAATACATTACAGGTGCTCACGGCAGTGGCTCAGCCATGCAAAAAGCTAAATACCGTGAGCAAAGGGCTAACAGACATAAAGGGAAATAAGTCTTTATATAAAAGAAATAAGGGTGACGATCGTCATCCTTATTCTATATCTTCTATCTCGTAATCCTCAAGATCCTCGATATCATCCATCTCGTCTTCGTCAATGAGGATCTCATCCTCACCTTCGGCCTGCAGTTCCCTGCTGAAGGTAGACATATCCTTATCCCGATGAACGAGGGTATCCTCGGCAGTGATCTCCTGCAGTTTGTTGCTCTCACTGTTCAACTCCGTCCAGAGCACATCCTTCAGTTCATCCAATCCCTTGTTGGTAACAGAAGAGATGAAGACCACGGGGATATCCTCCCCCATTTTTTTCAGTTCTTCCTGCACCTCGGCATGGATCATCTCCGTAAGTTCATCATCCAGCAGATCGCACTTCGTAACTGCCAATACCCGGTGTTTATCCAACATCTCCGGATTGAAGTTACGCAGTTCGTTCAGTAGGATGCTATACTCCTTGCAGATATTATCGGTATCTCCGGGCACCATGAACAACAGCAGCGAGTTACGTTCTATATGACGGAGGAAGCGCAATCCCAAACCTTTGCCCTCGCTGGCGCCTTCGATGATTCCCGGTATGTCAGCCATCACGAATGATTTCTGATCATGATAAGCAACGATACCCAAAGATGGTTCCAAGGTTGTGAAGGGGTAATTGGCTATCTTCGGACGTGCGGAAGACAAGGAAGAAAGCAACGTGCTCTTACCTGCATTCGGAAAACCCACCAGTCCGACATCTGCCAGCAACTTCAGTTCCAAGATGATCGTCATCTCCTGCATGGGTTCTCCGGGCTGTGCATAACGGGGTGCCTGGTTAGTGGCAGACCGGAACTGGTAGTTACCCAGTCCACCACGACCACCTTTCAACAGTACCACCTCCTGTCCGTCGTACAGCACATCACACACATACTTACCCGTCTCGGCGTTATATACGACCGTTCCGCAGGGCACATCGATATACTGGTCCTTACCATCTGTGCCATGACACTTGTCACGACCACCGTTACCGCCATGCTCTGCTTTCACATGGCGCTGGTACTTCAGGTGGAGCAGTGTCCAGTAGTTGTGATTACCCCGAAGGATAATGCTACCTCCCTTTCCACCGTCTCCGCCATCGGGTCCGCCATTAGGTTGATACTTCACATGTCGTAAGTGCATAGATCCACGGCCGCCCTTTCCCGAGCGGCAGTAGATCTTTACATAATCCACGAAGTTGCTTTCAGCCATTGATACTAAATACTTTCTATTATCTTTGTGATATCATCGAATATACGATTTACCTCACCGAAGCCATTCACGTGATAATGGATACCCTCCTGGGCATACCATTCGATGAGCGGCGCTGTCTGCTGGTGATACACGGTTAATCGTTTTTTGATGGTCTCCTCATTATCATCCGAGCGACCACTCTGTTGACCACGGAGGATCAGTCGTTTCATCAGTTCTTCTTCCGGCACGTCCAACTCGATCATTGCGCCCACACGGTGACCACGCTCATCCAACATCTTCTTCAGTGCCTCTGCCTGCGGTATCGTACGGGGGAAACCGTCGAAGATCACACCAGGATGATCCTTGCCAAATCCGTCGTAGACGCCGGCCAAGATTTCTATCATCAAATCATCGGGAATCAACTGTCCTTTATCAATAAACGAGGCAGCTATCTTTCCCACGGGAGTTCCTTTCTTAATCTCTTCCCTTAACACCTCACCTGTAGAGATGTGTCCCAAACCATACTTCTCAATCATCAGATCACTCTGGGTTCCCTTACCAGAACCCGGTGCTCCGAAAATAACAATGTTTCTCATTATCCCAAAATAAATTAATCTTCTACAACTGTATAAATATCCGGAAGGTTACGCCCCTGCTGGTTGTAGTCGAGACCGTAACCCACGATAAAGTCATTAGGAATCTTCATGGCAGCATACTCGATGTTGAGATCTACCTGCAACTTATCGGGCTTCACCAACAACGTACAGATATGAATTTCTGCCGGAGAGCGTGTACCCAATGTCTCCAACATCCTTTTCATCGTCAGACCCGTATCCACGATATCCTCTACGATAACGATACAGCGACCGCTCAATTCCTCATTGATACCAATAACCTCGGTGATCTTGCCCGTGCTCGTCGTGCCCTGGTAAGAAGCCAGTTTCACAAATGATATCTCACAGGGGATGGTAATCTCGCGCATCAGGTCGGCCGCAAAGATAAACGAACCGTTCAATACGGCAAGGAACAAAGGATTCTTGTCTTTCAGATCGTTGTTAATACGCTCTGCCACTGCCTTTACACGCTCCTTAATCTCCGATGCAGGTATCGATGTCTTGAATTTTTTATCCAGTATTTGAACTACACTCATAGCCTTTTTCCAAATATTTGGCACAAAATTACAAAAAATATACCAAACATTATTCATCATTTGCAATAATTTTGTATTTTTGCAACGATGAAGATATTTACAGGTCCTCAGATCCATGAATTAGACCAATATACGATAGAGCATGAGCCGATCCGCTCTATCGACTTGATGGAGCGTGCCGCAAAAGCCATAACACGCGCCATTACCGAGACATGGAGTAACATTACCCCTGTAGTCATCTTCGCCGGACCAGGTAACAACGGTGGTGATGCCCTGGCTGTTGCCCGTATGTTAGCCGACCAGTATTATAAGGTATCCGTCTACCTTTTCAACGTCTCCAAGAAACTTTCTGAGAATTGCGCCATCAACCGTCAGCGTATTATCGACGGCAAGCGCATCAAAGACTTCTTTGAGATAACGGATGAGTTTGATCCCCCTGCCCTGACAGAAGGTATGCTGGTTGTTGACGGACTGTTCGGTTCTGGTCTTAACAAACCCCTGGTGGGTGGTTTTGCCTCACTGGTGAAATACATCAACCAGTCAGCAGCAGAGGTGGTGAGTATCGACATGCCGTCAGGATTGATGACGGAAGACAATACTTATAATGTGCGGGCGAATATCATCAAAGCCGATATGACGCTCACCCTCCAGCATAAGAAACTGGCTTTCCTCTTTTCAGAGAACCAGCAGTTTATCGGGAAACTGAGAATTCTGGATATCCGCTTGAGTGAGGAAGGTGCCCGTAAGATAGAGGCTCACTATACGATGTTAGAGGAGAACGATATCCGTTCGATGCTACTGCCCCGCAATGACTTTGCGCATAAGGGCAACATGGGACATGCGATGTTGTTCGCCGGCAGTTTCGGTATGGCAGGAGCAGCCATTCTTGCGGCCCGTGCCTGTCTGCGTGCCGGTGTAGGTAAGGTAACCATCCATACCCCTCGCAGGAATAATGACATCCTGCAGATTGCCGTTCCTGAAGCGGTGCTGCAGATCGACCGTGATGAGAAATGTATCTCTGAGACTGTTGATGTACTGGATTATGATGCGGTATGTATCGGACCGGGACTCGGACAGCATGAGAACACGGCCATTGCGATGATCTCCCAGATTCGTCGCACACAAGGACCATTGCTCCTCGATGCGGATGCGCTGAACATCCTCTCTAACCACCGTGCATGGATACAGCAACTGCCGAAGAACCTGATCATGACTCCTCATCCAAAGGAGTTTGACCGACTGAACGGCGGTGCCTGTGCGGATAGTTATGAACGGTTAAGTAAGGCGCGCGATCTGGCAGAACGCTTACAAGGATATATTATATTGAAAGGACATTACTCGGCACTCTGCATGCCTAACGGGCATGTGGTGTTCAACAGCACGGGAAATGCCGGCATGGCAACAGCAGGCAGCGGCGATGTGCTCTCTGGTATTATCACTGCCCTGTTAGCCCGTGGCTACGAACAGCCGGATGCTTGTATGGTGGGAATGTATATCCATGGTCTGGCAGGCGACCTTGCCGCAAAAGAGCTGGGCATGGAGAGTCTCACGGCCAGTGACATCATCCAATACCTGCCCCAAGCATTTAAACATATTAACGACTAAGAATATTATTTTGAAATGAAAAAATTACTTTTTACACTGTTGATGATCATACCCTCATTCCTCTATGCACAGGATATCATGGAGGGTACCACATATTTTCTTCCCAAGACTGTTTTGAAGGTCAACTTGCTCATTGAGAAGACAAGTATTACGCCGGGAGAACTGCATCTCTACTCCGAGCGCTATCTCAAGAAAAGAGACGTGGCGACTGAAGCCTCTGAGACTTACCGCATCGTAAGTCTGAAGATGCGCACAGAGAGTATCCCCGATACCGCCAAGCAGTTTACGGCACGTGTGGATCAGAAACATAGCATCAACAGTATTAAGTTGAACAGTGAGGGAATTATCTTAGCCGTCAATACCGACGCGAAGGTTCCGGCACCCGCTCAGCCGTTCGTTCCCGCACCCAAGAAGGCTCCACTGAACCCGCACGACTATATGAATCAGGATATCCTGGCATCGGGCAGTATGGCTAAGATGGCCGAGCTCACCGCCCAGGAGATCATTGATATCCGTGAGAGCAGGAGTCAGTTGTCAAAAGGACAGGCCGACTTCATGCCGCAAGATGGTGCACAACTGAACCTGATGCTCAAGAACCTGCAGCAACAGGAGTCAGCCCTGCTGCAACTGTTTGAAGGCGTAACTGAGAAAGACACCACCGAGGTGGAGTTAACCTATATCCCTGAGCAGGAGGTAGACCGCTATATCCTTTTCCGTTTCTCTAAAAAACTCGGATTGGTTGATCGTGACGACCTGGCCGGTTCACCTTATTATATTAGTGTGAAGGACGAGCATGTCATCCCTACCAACCAGGCGATAGCAGAGGAAGGTAAGCGCAGCAAGGACGATGCCAACATCTTTGTCAACATGCCCGGTAAGATTAAGGTCACTATTCAAGGTAAGGAAGCGATGACGACCCTCGACACCTATGCCGCACAGTTTGGCAAATGTGCCTCACTCGATAATGAACTCTTCGGTAAGAAGTTGTACACCCAACTCGTGTATAACCCCATCACCGGTAATATCGAGAGTATCAACACTGACTTAGTGAAGAAATAAAAAGAGTCCGGAGGCTCCGGACTCCCAGTCCAAGTACTCCGGACTCCCAGTCCGGAGTATTCGGACTATCAACAATAGTCACTAAGACTAACTGGAATATCAAACAAAGAACATTCCCTTATTTATTGATGACATATATCCGGTAGTCCTTGACGCTGCCGGGGGCTCCCTCTTCTGCGCGTGGCAGATACTCCAAGGCAGATATCGTCTGTTCACTACCGAGATCAATGACCAAGAGATGGGGGCACTTCTCACCTTTTATGGTACTCCAATACGTGCTCTCCTGTAAGTCGAACACCTTGTCTCCCAGGTGGTTCCTGTCCGCATTCTCACTGTCGGCATATCTCACTGTCCATGCCTCCCTACTGATTCGCTTTCCCGAAGCATCCTGTACATAGAGTTCTGCGATAGCCACCACGTCATCAGGTCTCTGTGTGGACAAGCACTCTATGGCTAAATAGCGACCCTTTTGTGGAGCCGAGAAAGACACGGTCTGCCAACCATTACCCGGTTGGAAGGCACCAGCCGCAACAGGTTTTACACTATTCAAGCGAGGTTTATCTTCAATATTATTGTGCTTATTGCTCTTTTCCAACTGCAGTTTGTTCAACTCCGGTTGTGCCTGTCCCCACACAACTGGATCTTTCGGGCCTGTGATATCGAGAACGACAACCTCATTCCTTCCTTTCTTCAGCCAACAGCCCGGCACATAGAGTGTCTGCTGAGGACCGATTGACCAGATACGTCCTAACGCATGACCGTTTACCCATACCTGTCCCTTGCCCCATGTCTCGAAGTTGAGGAAGGTATCGCCCACCTTCTTCAGATTGAAATAGCCACGATAGTAACCACCTTCTGAGAAGATCGTTTCAGAACGTTTCAGGTCATCATGCCCCTGACTCATCTCCTTACTGATCGCCTCGTAGTCATCGTTCATAGTGATGATACTCCAGTTCTTCAGGTTCCAGGTCATCTCATGACCATCCATCTCCGTCTTTATCAGCACCTCATCAGTGATTCCCTTGAAGTCTTTGATGGCCCGACCGAAGTTGATGCGGCCCATGGCCTCCACGAGAATATTCAGTGTCTGACCTTTCTTGACAGGGGGTAACGTGATGGATTTCTCGTTTTTCACCCGGTCAATCTTTCCGATGTAATGCCCATCGATATATACCTGTGCAAAATCATGACAGTCGTTCAACAGGAGAACACTCTTTACCGGCACCTCGGGCAGTTGTGTAGTGTATTCGATCATGCCCCATCCGCAGTCCATATCCTCCATGGTCAGCACCTCATGACTACGGCGCTGAGCCGTCTGGTAGTCGCTGATCCGCATCATCTTCTCCAGTCGGAACTTAGGAATCGTGATGATAGGCGCGGGTGACTTAGGAACAGCAGGCAGCTTCTTGTCACTGTATTTCTGCAACATGTTGCGCAGTTCGTAGTATTTGGGGGTTGCCTGACCGTATTCGTTGATAGGAGCATCATAGTCGTAGGATGTGACATCGGGAGCAAATCCCGGACTGTTAGCACCTGCCCAATGACCGAATGATGTTCCGCCATGTGTCATATAGAGTGAGAACGAGATACCTTTCGACAGCATCTCATCGATGCCTGCCACCATTTCCTTGGCTGGACGTGTCTCATGACGGGCGCCCCACTTATCAAACCATCCACTCCAGAACTCCGAGCACATCTTCGGAGCATCAGGACGTAACTCTCCCAAACGCTTAAACTGACTGTCGATGTTCGCACCTGTTCCGAAGTTCATCGTCCACGTGAGATCATCCAGTCCGTTCTTCGTGAAGTTAGATGCCCAGTCACACTGGAAGAGTGTCATCTCCTTGCCATAGATACCACGCAGACAGTCACGGATCTCAGACACATAAGGCTTATCCTCGCCATAAGAACCATACTCGTTCTCCACCTGTATCATGATGATCGGTCCACCATGCTGGATGGTCAGTGACGACAGTTGTTCGCCTACCTTCTGCTCAAAGAGCTTGACACGCTCCATGAAATACGGATCCTGCTCACGCAAACGGATATCCTTCTTCTTCAACAGCCACCAAGGTAGTCCACCCATCTCCCACTCCGCACAGACATATGGTCCGGGGCGCACGATCACCCACATGCCATTCTTCTGCGCCAAACGACAGAAGGCAGCCACATCGTTCTGACCGGTAAAGTCGAACTCGCCTTCTCTCTGTTCGTGGATATTCCAGAATACATACAGACAGATGGTATTCATTCCCAAGGCCTTACACATCTGGATGCGGTGCTCCCAGTATTCACGAGGGATACGCGGATAGTGCAACTCGGCTGCCTTAACGACAAACGGTTGCTGATCTAACAAGAAGGTATTCTCACCGATATCAAAGAAGTGTCTCGGTTGTTTCGTCTCCAGATAACGGGTATACTCGCAGGCTGCCAATAGGAAAGCGCCCACTCCGAAGTTAGCCTGACTGTTGGCATCTACCGTCTGTCCGGGAATAGCCCGTTCACCGATGGGTTGTACATACCCCACCCTTCCATCATTCTGCAGGGCAACGGTAGAAAGATAATTCCATGCTTTCTCTATTACCGGACGGTATTCCTCTTTCGACAGATAACCGTGGTTGACACCCCACAGCAGTCCGTAACAGAAGAAGGCAGTGCCCGATGTCTCATAGCCCGGAGCCTGTTCGGGATCCATCATCGACCGTGTCCAGTGTCCCTGCGGCTGTTGCAGATCAGCCACGGCACGTGCCAGACGTTGGTATTTCTTCACGAAGAACTGTCTGTGCTGATAGGTCTTGGGCATATCCGCTAATACCTTTGCCAGTCCGGCAAGCACCCATCCGTCGCCACGCGCCCAGAAGTCCTTCTTCCCGGAAGCCGTCTTATGCTTAGGATACACGTATTTACCGTCACGGAAATAAAGTCCGGTCTCACTATCAAGCATGATACTGTCCGTGTAAAGGATGTTCTGATACAGTTTATCAAGGTACTTAGTATCACCTGTCAGCAGATACATCTTCGTCATCACCGGCATGACCATATAGAGAGCATCAGCCCACCACCAGTAGTCGCTGACCTTGGAGTCGGCCTCATAGCCCATCACCTCTTTGGCTCTCTTTACACGGATATCATCCTTCTTGATCTGGTACAGATCGATATACGTCTGAAAGCAAATCTGCCAGTCGCCAAAGAGCACATAGTCCTGACCTTCACCATAGTTCTTGTACTTCCACTTGGCAGGATCCGTCTCTTTCGCCCCTTTCCATTGGTTATGCTCTGCCCAACGGATACTGTAGTCGAGCATCTTTTCATCCTTCAACAGGTGGTACACCTCCATATTACCGGTGTGGTAGGCAGCGTTATCCCAGAAGGCGCGCACCTCTGCTTTGTTATGGGTTTGCCAGTAGGTGTTCACCCTTCGGATGATCTCTTTTACCTCATCAGCCTTCCATGTCTTTGCCTGCAAACCGAGGGTCATCAGGAGTGCGAGTGTCAAAAGTATCTTTTTCATTCTGTCTGCTGTTTTGAAAATTACCATTTATCTTTAGTTTGAATCTTGTCATCCCAACGATGATCCTTCGGGAATGGCTGTCCATTCCATGCTTTCACCTGTGTCCAAGGCTCGGCTTTGTCGGTCCAGAAAGGATGATTGGCAGGAAGACCAAGAGGCATAAAGGCAAGACTGGTCATATACAACGAACCATTGTTTGTGTACCAATCTGCGGTGTTGGGTTGTGAACCACAGAAACCGATGGTCAGGAATCCTCCCTCATTGAAATTCTGCTGCTCGTCAAACATACGATGCATCACCTTAGTCAATGCCGCCCGCACTTGTCCGTTGGTCAGATCTTTCGGCAGTTTCTCATACCATGCCATCAAAGCCAACGGCTGCATCGCCGCCATACGATAAGGTATGCTACGTCCGAAAACGGGGAAAGTCCCTTCGGGTGAGATGAATCTTTCGAGGATGATCGCATGTTTCTGTGCTCTCTGCAGGGCACGGTCGTAGTATTTCTGATAGTCGATCCTCGTATTTGCCTTAGCATCGATCATCGCCTGCAGGGTTTCCAGATACATCGCATGGAAGACATAACTGCTGTAATAGTCGAATGCAAAGACCGGTCCGTCGGCATACCAGCCGTCACCGACATACCACTCCTCTACTTTACGGCAGGTGGTGTTTACCCGGAACTCATCACAGACTTTCATGCCTGCAGCCTTCGCCAGAAAACTCTCTATGACAGAAGAGAACAAATACCAGTTAGTGTAAGGAGGATCAATCTTACGTAATCCTTGGTATTCTTTGATATACCGCTGTTTTGTTACCTCATCCAGTGGCATCCACAGGGCATCATAAGCCCGAAGAAAAGATTCTGCGATATAAGCGGCATCCACTAAATTCTGTCCAGTTACACCCCAGCAAAGATAGTCGGGACTCTCCGGATCGACTGCATTCTTATACGACTGCAGAGCCCACTCACGCAACTGTTTACGTTGTGCGCCTTCCGCAGTATCATCATCGGCCAATGTCAGCCAGGGAGCGATACCCGCCATCAACCGTCCGAAGGTTTCCATGTAAACAACCTTACGGTTACGGTTGTCAAAAGAAGGACTGAACTCCGTCTGCATATTCTTCTGCAGTGTACCCTTGCTCATATTCTCTAATACCGGGCGTGCCAACTGATAAGCTAACTGACACCAGTACTCGCGGTCGGTCTGCTCTACTTTCTTTGGTTTCTTTGCCATTGAAGGAATTAGCAATGACAAAGCTATAAACAATAATAATAGTCGTTTCATCTTACTCTGTTCTATTCACTTTCCACTCTAAGATGCCGCCAGACTGCTTATCCTGCAGGATGGCGGTTATTTTTAATCCCTTTGTCTTTACTGGTTTGAAATCAACACTGTTGTAACAGTCCTTCCTGACAGTATATGGACTCAATGCTTCCACATCCACCCACCGGTTATCCTCGGTAAGATAACTGAGGCGCCAACTGGCAGGAACACGAAAGTTACCATCGTAATGATCGAAGTCGAGCCAATATACCTGTACGTTGTTCACCTCGGTTGGCTCCTCAAACTTATAGGCTATATTTACCTCACCACCGAACTTCAGCCACCAGTAGTGATAGGGTTTGGATACATCCGAGGAACGTTTCGGTTCCCACTGATCGTTCACGCCCCATGCCCATCCTTCCTGATCGGCACTCTCAGGTGCATCATTCTGAATGGCCCGTTGTAAGGTCACGCACTTTGCCTTACTGGCAATCGTCGAATCAGGCATAGCCGTGGCATACTGCGGTGAGGTGGGTATCCACACCTCCATCTGACTGGCGCCACGATTATTCCATGTAGAATAAGGGATAGCCTTGAAGGATACCTTCCTCAGATAACCATCCCTATCCAGAGAACCGGCTGTTCCTAATAAGGTCACTACCCCATTCAACAAGGAGGCTTCATAATGACAGAATATCTTACTGTCCTTCAGGATAAACTTATCAAAGACGGTCTGACCTTCCTGATCCACACCCTCTAAGCAATAGACAATAGGACCGCGCTGCAGCGCCATCTTCCCACGGTCGTCCTCCACATTATCATTGGCTATCACCTTTCGCACATCCATCGGCAAGGATAGTTGGATACGGTCGCCTTTCTTCCATTTCCGTGTGATAACCAGATAACCATCCTCTTGCTGGGCGGATACCTTCTGACCATTCACCGACACATCCACTCCCCTGCCTTTATCCGTAAAAGAATAGAGGTCGTTGGCAACCGGACGATCGAGTGTCCAAGAGGGGATACGCAGTCGGATAGCGAATGTCTTGCTCTTCTTCGGATTCACATCTATCGTCACATCCCCCTCCCAAGGCATCTTGGTAGTCTGGGTCAACGACACCTTATTATATAAGGTATTGATATCAGCCTTTCCCTGGACGTAGAGATTGACAAAGATATCATCCTGACGGGTGGCATAGACATAATGCGGGATGCTGGCTACGAAGCGGGTGACATTACCCGGACAACAGGCACACCCAAACCAACGGGCACGCTCATGCTGTCCCATACTCTCCAAAGGGTTATCATAAAAGAACTTGTCACCACTAAGGGAGACACCGCTCATCACACCGTTATACAATGCCCGTTCATAGACATCCACATATTTGCTCTCACCTGTAGCCAGGAACATACGGTAGTTCCAATAGACATTAGCAATAGACGCACAGGTCTCGCAATAGGCAGTATGGTTATACAGTTCGTAGTTTGGTCCGAAGCCCTCTCCTTGCGGACGACTGCCCATGCCACCGGTGATAAAGAGTTTCTTACTGGCCATGTTATTCCATATCCTGCAGAGGGCATCGAAATAAGCCTGATCGCCTGTGAGGGCAGCCACATCAGCCACACCCGAATAGAGATATCCGGCACGCACGGCATGACCGACGATCTCTTCTTGTTGTAAGATCGGCATATGATCTTGTGAATACATACTCGGTTTATGTCCGTCGGTACATCTGCCTGTCTCCTCCACGAAATACTTGGCCATATCGAGATATGCTTTCTTTCCCGTCACCTTATATAATTTACAGAGGGCCATCTCTACGATGGGATGACCCGAGGGACGATGGATCTTTCCTTCTTCTGCTCCGAAGGTCTTACAGATCAGATCGGCATTCTTGATAGCGACATTGAGAAAAGTACGTTTGCCTGTTGCCTGATAATGGGCCACGGCCGACTCGATCAGATGCCCGCTGTTATAGAGTTCATGACTGTTGATCTTCTCCCAACGACGCGTTCCCCACCAACCAGAGAGTCGTGTACAACGGTTGGTGACACACGTCGTCAGATATCCATCCTCCTCTTGTGCGGCGGCGATAATAGCTATTACACTATCGAGGTAATGGTCAAGCTTCTTATCATAGTTGGCGGCAAGGGCATAACTGGCCCCTTCTATCACCTTATAAGGGTCGGTATCATCAAAAGAGAAATCACCCTTATGTTCTCCCTTGATCATTCCTGCCGCCAAGGCAAAGTTATCAAAACGTCCGTTCTTCTCACACTCCCTAAAAGCAGAGGGGATGGAGACCGTTCGGTTTGTTTGTATTCGCTGACTCCAGAAGTTATCACTAAGATGCACCTGGGTAAAAGGAACCTCCTTGATGGTATGGCGCATAGTTGTCTGGGCGTATACGATACTACCTGTTAGGGACATCAGAATGATAAGAACAGTAAGAGATTTCTTCATAACGGTAAGATGATGGTTACAACTAATTGACAAAGATACGCAATTCATCCGAATAAAAAAAGTCCTGCAATGATTTTTGCAGGACTTTCCTTGAAATATCTAATAATGATATTAGTCGAGTTGAGCGAGCTTGTTGTCAGATCCCAGCACATCAACGATCTTGTGCTTGTACATCTTCTCCATCTCATCACGAGCAGGACCACAGTATTTACGTGGGTCGAACTCACCCGGTTTCTCGTCGAATACACGACGAACGGCTGCTGTGAAGGCCAGACGAGAGTCAGAGTCGATATTGATCTTGCAAACAGCACTCTTAGAAGCCTTGCGGAGCTGCTCCTCAGGAATA
>CADBSW010000173.1 GCA_902797505.1 uncultured Prevotellaceae bacterium
AGGTCAGTGTTGACAGTGGGATAGTCTTTTCGAAGATAAAATTACTGGAGGCGCCTGAGTTCGCTTGGATGGAGAAGAAGTTAATGACACGGGAGATTCTCAGGTAGATGGTCTTCGACCCTGGAAGCACTTCGTCGTCAGAACCACTGACATTTGTCACGGTCACTGGAATGACATAGGTGACACCTTCGGTAAAGTCTTCTGTACTTACCACGCGTACGGCGGCACTGGTAGAGATGGCAGTACCTTCCTTGATGGTTACCTGTGTATTCTCCAGCTGTACGGCATTCTGCGGTATCGGCTGGTAGGATGTGCCGTTGAGCTTGTTGTATTCCTCCACTTTTGCCAGGTCGAGCGCCAGCGATACGGTTACGTCGTTTTCTACCTGCTTGGTAGATCGTATGGTAACATCGTAGCTTGCCGGTGTATCCTCGACTGCGAATGTGACTACCGGTGAGGCTTCTGTGTCGGAGATATAGAAACCTGCTTTATCGTAGTCGAAGCCGCCGTCGTTCTTACAAGAGGTAAGCATAGTACCTCCCATCAGTAAGAGCAAAGCTGCAGATATGATATGATATTTGATATTCATTGTTTCTTTATTTATTGTCATGATATTGTCGATTACTTATGTACGGCAGGATTCATAATCTGAATAGCCTCACGGAACTCTTTGTAGGGGATGCCTGATGTGGACATGTAGTTGTAGTCCATGTAGTAAGCACCTGTACCACCCTTATGTCCGGTAGCGGGTTCCCATGCTGCGTAGTCCTTGATGCGCGCACCGTCTTTACCGCCGTTTTCTGATTCAGCACCGGTACTCTCACAGAGCACGGTCTTCTCGATGGGGCGACCGCCAGAACCTGTCTGGAAACCGATCTGCCAGGTATATGCCTGACGGACATACCAGTCGGTATAAGGCTCTGTTTCTTTTGGAGGAGCACCGTTGAACCAGTCGATGATAAACAGTTTCTCCGGCCACTTACCGTTAGGACCGAGATACTTATCGCATTCTTTGGCTACGATGGTGATGTTTGTGCCACTCCATCCCTCATAGTCGAAGTCTACACCATCAAGACCGCACTGTACCAGTGTGTCGACAGCCCAACGGGCGTAATAGACGATAGACAAAGAGTCGTTTTCTTTGGTCTTGATTACTTTGGGCCTACCTATAGAGTCTAATACATACTCAAACTCACCCTTTGCCTCGTTGTACTCACGGGCATAGCAGGTGTGGTTGTAGTGTGCAGCGTCGGCATGCATCACGAAACGGGTGCCTTTCATCTTCTGGCAATATACCATATCCTCGTAGGCTACGGGCCAGTCTTCAGGTGTAGGAATTGCCGACCACAGGTTGACGATGTCAATGCTGTCGGGCAATCCGAGGAAACGCTCACCATAAGAGGTGGGGTTCTTCGCATTGGTGTAGGAAGCATAATAGCCATAGGTTATCTCATGTGGCGTCTGTTTCCATGCACGCAGGTTCTCATAATATTGTGAGTCGTATGTGTACGGTTCCTGAATAATCAGTTTCTCAGCATCTGTGTCACAGCTGTTGAAGGCTGTCAGGGAGAGAAGCGCGAGGACCGCAACACTTAATATATTCTTGTATTTCATACTTTTCGCTGTATAAAAATGTAATTCTTTATAAATTAATGAGCCTTCTTATCCCACCAGAGTTTTGTACCACAGTTGTCGGCACCACCTAACAGACTGGCAGCTGCCATTACTGCTTCACGGTTGGTGTTGTATTCTGTACGTGGATAAGGCATACGGCGTATCTGCAGTTCGCTGCTGACAGCTCCCTGACTATAGTTGTATTTCACAGGGAACATCTTCGGATAGCCTGTACGACGGAACTCTGACCAAGCCTCGCAAGAGTTGCCCCAGTTGGCAATCCACTTCTGTACGATGATACGCTCGAGGTTTGTCTCGAAGCTGTCTCCATCGTTCCATGCGATCGTGATGCTACTCGGTGCGGCAGCGTTGTCACTACCAGCATTGTCCTCAAAGGCTGCTGGAGTAGCAGTGCTGTTGGCAACGTACTCATCGACACCCTTAGAAACGCCCAATTCGCTCATTGACATGCGGATACCATTCTCGTAGAACTCCTGAGCAGTACCGTTCATGTTCCAGCCACGCAGAGCACCCTCTGCACGAAGGAAGTATGACTCAGCTGCTGAAATGAAGAGAACAGGAGAGTGCTGGGTAAGATTTACATTAGAGATCTTGTCACCGGTATATTCGCTCTGGTTAGCACCTGCGGCAAAGACACCCTGACGCACTCCGTGATATTTTCCATCACCGGCAGCAACGAAGTACACAGAGATACGCGGATCGTTATATCCGTTCAGATAAGAGTCCATAGGAGCACTCATACGGTTCTCATTCCATTCGTAAGCCTGCTGCCAGATAGGATTGGTGATGTTCTCGCCTGGATATACAGCTCTCTCATCGGCAGCCTCCAGGAAACCGATAGTATTCTGTGCTGACTTCTCAGCTTCTGTCTTGGCTAAGCTCTCGTTAGCATAAACCACACGCATGGCCAGACGCAGACGAAGGGTGTTGGCCAGCTTTACCCATTTGGCGATATTACCCTTAAAGATAGGATCATAGTCTTCCAAGGCTGTAGCACCTTCCATAGCATACGGGGTAAGCACCTCGATGGCATTGTCGAGCTCCTCGAAGAATTTGTCGTAAACTTTGTCAAGGGCATCATAAGCCTGACCTACAGCACCCAGCTGATAGTTAACATAAGGAATAGGACCGTAGTGGTCGGCCACGCGGTGCATAGCCAGTACTTTTACGATATCACCCAGAGCGGCAATCTGTGGCTGGTTCTGCTCAAGGGCCTTCTCATGCATACGTGCCCATGCCGGCATTACCTGCACAAAGCCCATCTTAAACATGGCATTACCCCATTCATCACCTTTTCCGAAATAGTATGTACCGTTGTATTGTCCTACGGCCCATCCTGCGGTATGTCCGATATAGCCTGAGTAGGCATCGGCACTGATACCTATCTGATGCTGGTATGATCCGGTAGAAGCAAACTCATCATCCTGATCGCCACCGATCAGCATCACAGAGATACGGTTGATCATCTGGTTGAAGCGAGAACCAACGGCTTTACCGTCTTTCTCCATATCGGCTTCAGTAGCAGCATGCTTGCTGGTGTTCAGATTTTCGAAATCATCTGTACAAGAGCTGGCAAGCCCAAGAGTCAGCAAGCCAAATAATGCATATTTGATTGTATTCTTTTTCATCTTGTTATCTCCTTTCATAATTTAGAATTTGACTTTCACAGAGAATCCAAATGTGCGGAGACTGGGCTGCATGAAGTAGTCCAGACCCTGAGCGTATGTTCCTGTATTTGCAACCACCTCAGGATCGAATGGAGCCTTGCAGTAGATCAACCAAGGATTGTGTGCAACAAACGAGAGGTTCAAGCCCTTGATGACCTTCTGCCATTTCTGTACAGGGATGTCGTAACCCAGAGTGAGTTCAGAGAGACGCAGGTTGGTAGCACTATAGACATATTGTGAACCGATGAAGCTGCTGTTGCTGGCAATGGCCTGATAATAATCCACAGCATTGAACAGTGCGCCGTTGATCATCACGCCACCGGCGTTGCGGGCATCGGCAGTCTCTTGTGATACACCGAAAGCATCCATCACAGCCTGAGTGTTGGAAACAACGACACCACCATGACGGTATGCGAACTGAACGCCCAGACTGAGTCCTTTCCATGTAAATTCGTTACCCCATGCCAGGTTGTAGTTAGGAGTGGCATGACCGGCTTTCACATAGTTGTATTCGTCGGTACGAAGGGTGTGGCTCTGAGGATCTACGTAGAAAGCACCATGCTCATCGACAGCGAGCTGGTTCACGTAGATATCCGACATGGTACCACCCTCTGCGAGGTGCATCTTGTAACCGCTGAGTCCGCCTTTGTCGATCTCATGCAGGCTGTATTCTGTACCATCAATAGGATTCTTCCAATATGGAAGCAGTTCCTTAATCTCGTTACGGTTGAGTGTCCAGGTAAGATAGGTCTCCCATTTCACTGGTCCGAGTGGCTGATTGAAACGTGCTGTCAGCTCAATACCTTTATTGTCAACACGACCACCGTTTACCCATGTGTTGGTATAACCGGATGATGCAGGCAGGTCGATATTAAAGAACTGGTTGTAGGTACGTGAATAGTAAACAGTAGCGTTCAACTTCAGTTTGTTCTTCAGTAAGACGAGGTCGAGACCAGCCTCCCATGACTTGGTCAACTCAGCTGTCAGATCAGGGTTGTACATCGTTGTAGAGGTATTCACACCTGCTGCTGAGATGGTGTAGGTAGGAATGGTCAGTCCGTATGCCCATGGGTCATTACCAACCTCGGCATAAGAAATACGCCACTTCATGTAATTCAGGAAGTCGCCCTTGATAGAAGGAATCATCTCTGTCATGATACCAGAGAGACCAGCCGACCAGTAGAAGTATGAGTCGTCAGCCAGTGCCAGTTTAGATGCCCAGTCGTTACGGGCGGTAACATCCAGATAGAGCATGCCCTTGTATCCAAGTTGTGCGCTGCCGTAAACACCGATCTTCTTCCATGGCTGTGAGTCTTGGTCGTACTTGGTTGCACCACCTGATTCAACGTTGCGGAAAGAGAAGATATTTGCCATCTGTGCCAGATGACCGTCGAAGCTCATATATTTGTCATTACGCTTGTCGAAGCTGGAACCTAATACGGCAGTGAGACTCCATGTGTTCTCATTCCAATACTTGTTGATGGTTGCGAAAGCCTCGGCGAAATACTGTGTATACTGATGGTGTGCATAACCATAGTGTCCGTACTTTGATGCAAACTGCAAATCAGTACCGGCATCGTATTTTGACTCGTTCTTTACGTCATTGTTGTCGTATTTCACACGTCCGGTCAGAGAGAGCCAACCTGTAAGATCCCACTTAGCGGATGCGGTGAATGTGTTGCGGAACTTATGGTTCGTGAAGTTGTTATGCTCTGTAATCCAATAAGGGTTCTGCATAGACATAGCCTGACGGCCATAGGGCCAGAACTGTGTAGCAAAGTTACGAGTACCGTCATAACGCTCATAATACTCTACAGCTTTCCAGTCGCCACCTGCAGGGAACAGATAGACAGGAACCAGTGGATTGAAATATTGTCCCTGTGTGATCATGTTATTCTCCTTGACACTTGACATCATGTAACTCAAGTCGAGTGTGACTTTGTTGTTGAAGAGTTTTGATGTGTTGCGGATGGAGAGATTATAACGGTTGAAATCGTTGTTGTGAATGATTCCACCAGCATTGGTAGCACCTATTGATGCATAGGTCTGATTCTTGTCTGTACCGGTAGAGATAGATACAGAGTTGGTGAAATTGGTTGCTGTACGGAAGAAGTCAGCTGGATCATAGTCGCTTGGTGTAGCGAGTTTGTCACCCCAACTATAATAGCTTCCTATCTCATTCTGACCGTATTCATTTTGGAATTTCGGCAGTAACAAAGGATTAGAGAACTGGAAACTGCCGCTGTATGATATATCAGTCTTGCCACCTACACCTTTCTTGGTGGTAATCAGGATGACACCATTGGAAGCTGCAGAACCGTAGAGTGCAGCAGCAGAAGGACCTGTAAGTGCTGAGATACTCTCGATATCATCTGGATTCAGCATGGCTGTGGCATCACCGGTCTGTCCGTTACCGCTATAGGCTAATGCTCCTTCATCAAGACCACCCTGCTGGTTGTCCATAGGAATACCGTCGATAACATAAAGTACGTTGTTGTTACCCTCGATAGACTTGGCACCACGCATCACCACGCGTGAAGAACCACCGATACCAGAGGCATTGGCGTTGATCTGCACACCGGCAACCTTACCGTTCAAGGAGTTAACAAAGTTGGCATCTTGTACTTTCATGATACCATCGCTGTTGATCTGCTGCACATTGTACGAAAGTGACTTAGCCTCTTTCTTGATACCAAGGGCCGTTACGACAACCTCACTAAGGGCTGTGTCCTCGGGATCCATGCGCACTTGCATGCCATTTGCAGCCCGCATCTCCTTGAGCTTGTAGCCAAGGTAGCTGAACTGCAGCATATCATTAGCAGATGATGTGGTAATAGTAAAATTACCATCAAAATCGGTGATGGCCACCGTATTAGTGCCTTTCACCGTTACCGTAACACCAATCAGAGGCTCACCGTTCTCATCGAGAACATGACCCGTGATCTTGCTGTCGGCAGGCTTTGCTTGTAAAGCCACCCGCGGAGAAACCAACGGCTCACCGGCATGCATCGTGACAAACGGCATTGTTAGGAATGCCAACACTGTCATCGATCGTAGCCATAAAGAGCATTGGTAGTAAGTTCCGATCTTTTTTCTCATGGTTAAAGTTTTGAATAATATAAATATAAAAATATTTCTTCTTCTTTTATTACAAATAAGGTCTTCTTGCCACAAAAACGTGGCAAATTTAGATATATTTTTTGATATTCCAAATTATTTCTTTAATTTTGTTGGACAAAATAAGAAGACCATCGTATAATATTCATGAAAAAGAAACAATTTTTTTTTGCTTTACTATTGAATACATGTTGTTTAAGTGTTTTCTCACAGACAGGCACAGTTGCTGAACCAGTGGCTTATGTTGGTGGTGAAATTTGTAACCCGCGACTTCATGAGGGAGGTTTTAGGTATGCGATAGGTGTGGAGAATATCCAGGTGATGCGTGCCAACAGAACTCATCCAGAAGAAGCCGAAGACTATGGGTGGACTTACAACCATGCGCCTAATATTACGTATTGGCAGGGAAAATTCTATCTGGAATATCTTTCTAATCCGGTTGATGAGCAACAGCCTCCAGGACAGACATTATTAGTAACATCAGTTGACGGTCGTCGATGGTCAAAGCCTGTTGTGGCATTTCCACCATACAAAGCCCCCGAAGGTGTTACGATTCCAAAGCCTTATTATGGATATATTATGCATCAACGCATGGGGTTCTATACGGCTCCTGATGGCAGACTGTTGCTGTTGGCATTCTACGGACATAGTTACAATCCCTTTAAAGAGGGTGGTATCGGCAGGGTCGTTCGTGAAATATATCCAGATGGATCGATGGGGCCGATTTATTTCATCCGTTATTCCTCACACACCAAATGGGATGCGTCGAATACCGCCTATCCCTTTTATACCCAGTCGAAAGATAAAGGTTTCAGAAAAGCCTGTGAAGCTCTCTTGGCTGACCGACTGAAGACGCTCCAGTGGATTGACGAAGACCGAGGTCTTGATGGCTTCTACACGCTTAAAGATTCTATTAATCGGGTGCAGGCAACCAACTGGTATCATCGTCAAGACGGGAAGGTAGTGGCTCTCTGGAAATGGTCGTATGCAGCATTGTCTGCCGATGAAGGACAAACATGGTCTACGCCTGTGCGCGTACCTTCTTTAATAATGGCTGGAGGTAAGCAATGGGGACAACGCACCTCCGACGGTCGATATGCTATTTGTTATAACCCGATAGAAACTCAACCCTACCGCTATCCACTCATTACCATTACCAGTGATGATGGTATCCGGTTTGACTCGATGTGCGTGGTACATGGTGAGGTGCCACCCCGTCGATTCTTCGGTGAGAATAAGGATTTCGGTCCTTGTTATGTGAGGGGCATTACAGAAGGAGAGCAGCAGCCTAAAGATCAGAATATGTGGCTCACCTATAGCGTTAATAAGGAAGATATATGGGTGGCTCGTGTACCACTTCCGGTACGTACCACGTGGAAAGGACCTGTAAACGACCGTTTTGATCAGATACTCCCTCATGATGTGATACCCAACTGGAATCTCTATCGACCGAAGTGGGCGAATGTGTTTGCCGATGGGCGTTCACTCTGTCTGACTGACTCTGATCGTTATGACTATGCACGTGCTATCCGTGTTTTTGAACAAGGAAAAAGAGTGAATATCCGTTTACGCCTGAAGGTAGTGACAGAGAATGGAGAGCCTTTTGAGATAGATGTCACTGATCGTCACGGTGAGCGGATGCTCAGTCTCTCACTTAAGGATGGTGTCATCTGCAGTCAGCAACAGACATTAGCTACTTATCATCCCAATGAATGGATGGATATCAATTTAACGTTGGATACGGATAAACGTACGTTTACTTGTTTCGGCCGTACATTGCCTGCGTTACATGCCGTCACTTCTGTCGAACGTATTAGTTTTCGAACCGGAACATGGCGTAATCTTCCTAATCGTCAGACTCCAAACCAGGAAAAACAGCCTCCTTTACCACTGTGTGATGAAAGGGGAAATTATAGTCTGTACCTCCTACAGCATTTGCAAGTTAACACCCTGAAATAACTTCTGACAGTACCTGTATTTGTATTAGAATTGTTCTAAAGAGATGAAAAAAAAGTTTTTTAAAATATTTCTTCTTACGGTAATCCTTGATGTGTGTGCAATATTAACAGCACAAGCACAAATCACGATAGTAAAGAATGGAAAGGCGAAAGGCCGTATTGTGCGTGTTGAACGTAATACGAATAATGATGAGGCTGCCCATCTGCTGCAACGTTTCGTGGAACGTATCTCCGGAGCCCAACTTCCCCTGGTAGATGGTATTAAGCCACGTAGTGGTGACATAGTAATAGGAGAGAAAACCGATAAGGCAAAAGAAGATGGTTTTGCCCTTGAGACCACCGGAAACATCCTTTATGTGAGAAGTGGTGGCGGTCGTGGTAGCATATATGGCGTAGTAACGCTGCTGGAACGTTACCTCGGTGTTAGTTATTATGCAAAGAACGTCTATACGCTCACCCCGAACAAGACCATTACTATACCTATTATTAATATAGCAGAGACACCCGCTTTCCGTTTCCGACAGACATTTAGCTACGGAAACGATGATCCCGACTATAGACATTGGATGCGGCTGGAGAGTCATGACGAACTCTTTGCTGCAGATATGTGGGTGCATACCTTCAACACGATCTTACCTGCTGATGTGTACGGTAAGGATCATCCCGAATATTATTCCATGATCAATGGTAAGCGGCAGCCTGGTACCCATAGCCAGTGGTGTCTCACCAATCCCAATGTCTTGGAGATCGCCTGTCAGAAAATAGACTCTATCTTCCGTGCCAACCCTGGTCGCCGTATGATATCCATCAGTCAGAATGATGGTAATGGCACCTATTGCCAATGTCCTGAGTGTAAAAAGGTTGAAGAAGAGGAAGGTGCTGTGTCGGGTAATTATATCCGTTTTTTGAATAAGCTCGCATCACGTTTCCCGGATAAGGAATTCTCAACGTTGGCTTATCTGTTTACGATGCAGCCACCCAAGAAGGTGAAGCCATTGCCCAATGTGAATATCATGCTTTGTGATATTGATTGCAAGCGTGAGGTGCCTCTCACTGACAATGCCTCAGGACAGGATTTCGTACGTGCTTTGGAAGGATGGTCGGCCATCAGCGATAATATCTTTATATGGGATTATGTCATCAACTTCGACGGCGTGGTATCTCCCTTCCCCAACTTCCATTGTCTGCAGAAGAATATCAGTCTGTTTAAGAAACACCATGCTACGATGCTCTTCGAACAGAACATTCCCAACCGGGGCACTGATTTCTTAGAGATGAAAGCATGGATCCTTGCTCGTTTGATGTGGAACCCGGAGCAAGATACCGATTCTCTGATGTGGCAGTTTATGAAGGGCTACTATGGCGATGCTGCGCCTTATCTCTATCAGTATCAGAAACTGTTACAGGGTGCTCTTCTTGCCAGTGGCATACCTTTGTGGATCTATGATTCGCCCATCACGCATAAACAGGGAATGCTAAACGAACCTCTGCGCAAGACATATAACGAACTCTTTGATCGTGCGGAGCAAGCCGTACAGAAGGATACTGTTCTGCTTAATCGTGTACGTCTTTCCCGATTGCCGCTTCAATACAGTGAACTGGAGATTGCCCGCACGGATGTTAACAGCAATGCTGAATTGACGCGCAAAAAACTGGATCTCTTCGAACAGCGTACTCATGATTATGGAGTGGTGACACTCAATGAACGTGGCAACCGTCCGGCAGACTACTGCCGATTGTATCGCCAGCGTTTCCTTCCTACCGGTGAACGGAATATCGCCAAGGGAAAGCCGGTGCGGTTTGTGAGTGAACCAACAGGGCGTTATGCTTCTTTTGGAGCAGCAGCGCTTACCGACGGACTATACGGAGGTACTACTTTTGTTGAGAGTTGGGTAGGATGGGAAGGTCGTGATGCCGATTTTATCATCGACTTAGGTGAACGACAGTCGTTTACCACTGTCACGGGAGATTTCCTCTTGCAGTCGGGCGCATGGATCCTGCTGCCGGAACATGTTACCTATAGCGTTTCCGATGACGGACAGACTTGGCGTGATTTCGGAACCTATACTTTTACGGAAGACCGCTCCCTCTCCGTGAAATTCATCGATGCCGCTGTCACTGTTCCGCAGCCAGTAAACGCTCGGTATGTGCGTGTAAACGTGAAGGGTATTGGCAAGTGTCCCTCCTGGCATTATGGAGTGGGATACGATGCTTGGTTCTTCATAGATGAGGTAACAGTAAAATAATTATTATTTTCTTTGTTATACCCATGTTATTTCGTATTTTTGCAGGAAAATAGTCTGTTATGATTCAATATAAAATATATCCGCCCCAATCCGTTGACAGTACCATTCCGCTGCCGGCCTCGAAGAGTATCAGTAACCGTGCCCTGGTGATCAATGCCATGGCAAGGGGTGCCGACATGCCCGATAATCTGTCAGATTGTGATGATACACAAGTGATTATCCGTGCCCTTCAGGAGATGCCTGAGACGATCGATATCAAGGCTGCCGGAACGGCGATGCGCTTTATGACGGCCTATCTGTCGGTCACGGAGGGAGAACATATCATCACCGGTACAGAGCGGATGCGTCATCGTCCGATCCAGATACTGGTCAATGCACTGAGATATCTCGGTGCCGACATCCGTTACCTGGGTGAGGAAGGCTTTCCCCCGCTACGTATCCATGGACGGCCATTGGAAGGCGGCAGGGTAGAGATTCCCGGTAATGTGAGTTCTCAGTACATCTCCGCCCTGTTGATGATCGGTCCGATACTGAAAAACGGTATCGAACTGACGCTCACCGGCACGATTATCTCTCGGCCTTATATCGATCTGACCATTCACCTGATGCATGATTTCGGAGCGAAGGTGACATGGCAGGATGTGCGTACCATCAAGGCAGAGCCGGGAGGATACACTGTTCGTCCGTTTCAGATCGAGAATGACTGGAGTGCTGCCTCTTATTGGTATGAGATCATGGCGCTTTGTCAGGATCGGGAGGCAGAAATCCGTTTGCCCGGATTGTGCGACGGTTCACGACAGGGTGATTCCGGAGTCAGATATCTTTTCTCGATGTTAGGCGTGAAGACGGCCTTCGACGATACCGAAAGCGGCAATCCTACCACGGTGACATTGAGGAAGGTACGTACCAGTCTTCCCCGGTTGGATTATAACTTCATCAATCAGCCCGACATGGCACAGACGTTAGTGGTATGCTGCGCCATGATGGATATCCCATTTCATTTCACGGGTTTGGAGAGTCTGAAGATCAAAGAGACCGACCGTATGGAGGCTCTGAAGACCGAGATGCGTAAGTTGGGGTATGTCATCCGTGATGTTGACGGAAAAGAACTGCTGTGGGACGGTGAGCGTTGTGAGGCTTCGCTGGCTCCCATTGATACCTATGAGGATCATCGTATGGCACTGGCATTCGCGCCTGCTGCCTTTAAGTTCCCGGGATTGCGCATCAACAACCCGCAGGTGGTCAGCAAGAGTTATCCGCTCTTCTGGCAGCACCTGGAGAGCGTGGGCTTTACGATAGAACAAACAATGGAGTAGGGGAGGTACTAACCCATGGCAATACTCATTATCAGTCTGATAGTGCTTGGCGTGGTGGCCGCGATAATAGGACTGTTCTCTCACAATAAGGAGGGCAGTTCTGACGTTATTAATGTTGGAACCGACTGCTCCACCTGTGATGGTGAGAATACGAAATGTGAGCAGGAGTGTATGATGGAGGCTGCCACCCGTGAGATTGAATACTTTGATGATGAGGAGCTGGATGCTTTCAAGGGTCGCCGATCCGACGATTATACCGATGAGGAGGCGGAACAGTTTCGTGAGGTGATGTACACGATGCGACAAGAGGAGGTGAAGGACTGGAATCGCAGTCTGATACTCCGTGGTGTGGCAGTGCCCGATCAGTTGAAGGATGAGTTGGTGATGTTGTTGGAGTAAATTGGTGAAAAGGTGAAAAGTGAAAAGGTGAATAACAATCATTCGATGACAGTGCTGTTACGGTGCTGTCGGGTGATCGTTACCTTTTCCCTTCTCTCCTTCCTGACAATACTCATGGGTTGTTCCACCCAGAAGAATACGGCAAAGAGCCGTTGGTGGCACTCTTTCAACGCCCGTTATAATACGTATTTCAACGGTTCACAAGCTTATATCGACGGTTCTCTGGAAAAAGAGAACGGGCACAGAGACAACTTTACGGAAATAATTCCTCTCTATACGGTGAGCAGTAAGAGCAGTCGTGAAACCGGTAAGGGGAATTTTGATAAGGCGATAGAGAAAAGTAAGAAAGCCATTAAGCAACACAGTATCACCAAACGACCGGAATGGAAGAAAAACCGGAAAAAGACGGAGCGTGATATAGAGTGGTTGAACCGTAGAGAATATAACCCATTCCTTTGGAAGGCCTGGATGCTGATGGGACGATCCCAGTTTCATGAGGGCGCCTTCGAGGATGCAGCCTCCACCTTTGCCTATATGAGCAGGCTCTATGCCACCCAACCGGCCATCTACGGTAAGGCGCGGGCATGGTTGGCCAAGTGCTATATCGAACAGGACTGGCTCTACGACGCTGAGGATGTAATTACCAAGATGCAGCGCGACTCCATGGACTGGAGAGCCGTGAAGGAGTGGGATTATACCTATGCCGATTATTATATCCATCTGCGTCAGTATGAGAAAGCGATACCTTATCTGAGGAAGGTCATCCGTCATGAGATGCGCCGCAAACAGAAAGCACGAGAGTGGTTCCTGATGGGACAGTTGCAGGCCGCCATAGGTAAGAAGAAAGAAGCCTATCAGTCTTTCCGAAAGGTAATCCGCATGAATCCTCCATATGAACTGGAGTTTAATGCCCGTATCGCGATGACAGAGGTGATGGCCAGTAGCAATGGCAAGCAGATGATCTCCAAACTGCGTCGTATGGCGGCGTCGGAGAAGAATGCTGAATTCCTTGACCAGGTATATTATGCCATCGGAAATATCTACCTGATGCAGAAAGACACGCTCCAGGCGATTACCGCTTATGAGAAGGGTAACGAGAAAGCTACCCGTTCAGGAATCGAAAAGGGTGTGCTGCTGTTGCATCTGGGCGATCTGTATTGGGCGAAGGAGCGTTTTGCTGATGCCCAGCGATGTTACGGTGAGGCTATCGGTCTGTTGGATAAGGATCGTGATGACTATGAGCAGTTGTCTGAGCGTTCGAAGATCCTGGACGAACTGGTGCCCCATACCGAGGCTGTCCATCTGCAAGACTCCCTACAAGAACTGGCTCGTATGCCGGAGGCTGAGCGCTTGGCGGCTATCGATAAGATCATTGAGGCTCTGAAGAAAAAAGAAAGAGAAGAGGAAAGGGCCCGGCAGGAGCAAGAGGCACAACAGGTGAGTCAGCAACAGGGGGCTGTGGGCAGACAGACGACAACACCCCGTCAGACTACTCCCACACCCGCTGGTACCCGGCAGGATGCCACTTGGTATTTCTATAACCCGATGGCCGTGAGTCAGGGAAAAGCTAACTTTGAAAAACAATGGGGTAAGCGTGAGAATGTGGACAACTGGCAGCGTGTGAACAAGACTGTTGTGGCAGGCATGGGTATGGACAATCCCTCGGGTGACGATGGTCAAGGACAGATGACAGACAACGACATGGCGCAAGACTCACTCTCCAACACGGTGGACAGTGCTGCCAATGATCCCCACAAACGGGAATACTACCTCGCTCAGATACCATTCACCGAGGAACAGATACAAGCCAGTAACGAGATTATCAAGGATGGACTGTATCATAGCGGTGTGATCTTCAAGGACAAACTGAACCATCTGACACTGAGTGAGCGTAACCTGCAGCGCATTCTCAATCAGTACCCGGATTATGAGCATAAGGATAATGTGTATTATCATCTGTGGCTGTTGTATCAGCGACAGGGTAATCCCTCACGAGCTGATCAGTACTTACAACTGTTGAAGAGTGAGTATCCCGAGAGTGAGTGGACCGTATTGCTCAGCAATCCTTATTACATGGAGAATGCCCGTCATGGTGAACATCTGGAAGACTCGTTGTACACCGCCACCTATGAGGCTTTCAAGAAGAGTGATTTCATGACGGTGCATCGTAATACGTCTGTCTCTACCAGTCGTTTCCCACAAGGTGAGAACCGTGATAAGTTCATTTTTATTGAAGGTATGACTTTCCTGAACGAGGGTGACGGCAAGAAATGTCTGGATCATATGGAGACTGTTGTGAAAGACTATCCGCAGAGTAGTGTCAGTGAACTGGCGGGTATGATCATCAATGGGGTGAAGGGCGGCCGACGTATCCATGGTGGTACCTTCGATATGGAGAATGTGTGGGAGCGGCGCATGGTGATGATGAGCGACAGCGATTCCGTTGCCGTCAAGGAGTTTACGGTTGAGCGTAATGACCCGTTCGTGTTCATCTTAGCTTATGTGCCCGACTCCGTGAATGAGAACCAACTGCTGTTCGAACTGGCGCGGTATAACTTCACTAACTACCTGGTGAGGAACTTTGAGATACAGATAGAGGATCATGACGGATTGCACCGGATGATCGTTAACGGCTTCTTAAGCTATGACGAGGTGTTGCAGTATGCACGGCAGTTGTTCGATAATGAACGAATACGCGAGTTGACCACCAACTGTCGTAAGATACTTATCAGTGAGCCTAACTTACCATTGTTAGGCACACAATTCAGTTACCAGGATTATGATGATTTCTATGAGCAGCACTTCATCCCGCTGCGTATCAGTACGGTACGACTGTTGACAGAACCAGCGAATATCGAATATCAGCCGCAGCCGGAGCCTGCTCCCGAGGATAAAGAACTCTATCAGGGTGGGGTCGTTGACGACGGTATGCTGATCGACTTAGGCATCACGCCGCAGGGTGGTAATGGCGATATCCTCGTTGTTCCCGAGGAGGAAGAACCGGCGAAGAAGGAGCAGGTAACGCCAGTCAAGCAGAATACTCCGGATATTGTCGTGCCGGAACAGAACGCTCCTGTAAAACGCAATGAATCCGATATCATCATTATGGAGGAGCAACCTGCACCGTCGGCCAAGAAGGAAGAAAAGAAAACAACTCCGGATATATCCATCCCGGTAGAGAACAAACCGGAACCGAAACCTGTCACTACGGCAAAGCCCGCAGAGTCAGCGAAGCCTGCGGTGACGACTAAGCCTGCTGCATCAGAAACAAAGCCTGTCAATACGGCAAAGTCAGCAACACCCGCAAAGAAACCGACACAACCGGCATCTGCAAAGAAACCGACAACGGTGAAGAGCTCTGGCGCCAGACAACAGCGCCAACCGCTGATAGAAGATACTGGTATCGATTTCAACGATGGTTTCGGTAATGTTCTCAGAAGAAGGAATGATACGATACCGTCGAAGAAGAAAGTTACGACGACTGATAAGAAGGGTGACAAGAAGACGGAGAAAAAGAAGATCCCTAATCTGGAGGATGAGTATTATGAGTTGGAGGGTTTTTAATCAAGATAGAAGATATGACAAACGGATTATTATTATGGGTTGATGATGAGGTGGATCTGCTGAAGGCACATATCCTTTTCTTACAGAAGAAAGGCTATGAGGTAGAGACCGTCAATAATGGCATGGATGCCATCGAGCGCTGTCAGCAACGTACGTTCGATCTTATCCTGTTGGACGAGATGATGCCAGGCATCACCGGACTGGAGACGCTGCAGCGCATCAAGGAGATAACGCCATCCACACCAGTGGTGATGGTAACCAAGAGTGAGGAGGAGGATATCATGAACCAAGCCATCGGTTCGAAGATCGCCGACTATCTCATCAAACCCGTCAACCCCAACCAGATCCTTTTGTCGCTCAAGAAGAATATCCATCGCAGGGAGATAGAGAGTGAGGTGACGCAGAGCGGTTACCAGCAGAACTTCATGGAGATCAGTATGCAGATAGACAACTGTCGTACTTGGGATGATTGGGTGAACGTGTACAAACGACTGGTTCACTGGGAATTGGAGTTGAGCAGCACCGACAGTAGCATGACGGAGATGCTCCAGATGCAGAAGGCCGAGGCTGACAATGGCTTTGGGAAATTCATCAAGCGACATTACCTCGACTGGATGGATGAGTATGATCGTTTTATCCCCTCCGAGGAACGTCCGATGATCAGTCCGGAACTGTTCAAGAAGACGATCTTCCCTTTGCTCGACAAACAACAGAAAGTATTCCTGATTGTCATTGACAATTTCCGTTATGATCAGTGGCGTGTGCTCTCACATGATCTTGCCGAACTGTTCGAGATCGATGAGCAGTTGTATATGAGTATTCTCCCCACCGCCACTCAGTATGCCCGTAATGCTATCTTCAGTGGGCTGATGCCTAATAAGATCGCCAAGATGTTCCCCGATCTGTGGGTGGATGAGGATGAGGAGGAAGGAAAGAATCTGAATGAAGAACCGCTCATACAGACGCAGATAGACAGATATCGCAGACATGACACTTTCTCTTATCATAAGATTTACGACTCTGTAGGTGGGGAGAAGTTCATGCAACAGTTGTCACAGCTCAGTAACAATGACCTGAATGTTTTGGTTGTGAACTTCATCGACATGCTCTCTCATGCCCGTACGGAATCCAAGATGGTTCGTGAGTTGGCCAATAACGAGAGTGCCTACCGCAGCATTACCCTCAGTTGGTTCCGCCATTCTGTATTACAGGAGCTTTTCAAACGGTTGGCGCAAGATCATTATACGGTGATCGTTACGACCGATCACGGCAGTATACGTGCCAATGAACCTATTAAGATTATCGGTGACCGTAATACCAATACCAATCTGCGCTATAAGTTAGGTAAGAATCTGAACTACAATGCCAAGGAGGTGTTCTGTATCAAGAACCCCTCACAGGCGCACCTGCCATCACCCAACCTCAGTACATCGTATGTCTTCGCTACGGGTGATGCTTTCTTTGCCTATCCTAACAACTACAACTATTATGTGTCGTATTACCGGAACACCTTCCAGCATGGCGGCATATCACTGGAGGAGATGATGATTCCGTTGATCACGCTCACTCCTAAGAAGAGATAAAAAAGGCCCAAGGACACCCCCAAATTGTGGACATACCCCCACGAACGGGAGTTCGCAAATTAGAATAAGAAAAAAAATATCTGGTAAAACCAATAGATTACGCATTTTTTTACTATCTTTGTCATGTCTGTCGGAGTTGTATTGACTTTATAATGCACCGCTAAAGTAAGTAAAGCTTCCGACGCAACAA
>CADBSW010000174.1 GCA_902797505.1 uncultured Prevotellaceae bacterium
ACCTACGACTCCTCCTACTATTTCAATCCCTACATGGAGAAATACCGGGTGGAAGGAAATATCAAATATCCCTTCTTCCTGACACCTAAGAAGCATTATGTGGGCAATGCTTGGTACAAGAAGACGGTGATGGTGCCTGCAACCTGGCAAGGTGAACATATATACCTGTACTTGGAGCGCCCACACATTGAGACCACCGTGTATGTCAACGGTCAGAAAGCAGGACATCAGTTATCACTGTCAACACCCCATCAGTATGACATCACGCCATACGTCAAGGCAGGCAAGAACAATGAGATTGTCGTCTGTGTGTATAACGGCATCGAGAACGTATGCGTAGGACAAGACTCCCACAGTGTGACTGACCAGACACAGGGAAACTGGAACGGTATCACAGGGTGCATGGAACTGCGCACAGCGCCTACTCCTCGCATACGAATATCCCACGATCTCGCCACCCATACCGCTACGATACAAATGGACGACGACACTTATCAAGTGTCTTTAGGGAAAACGATCCATTACTGGAATGAGTTCGACCCCTATCTCTATACCCGCATCATCAATCATCACGGAATACCCTATACCGTTACCTTTGGCATCAGGGATATCAGCATCGAAAGGCGACAGATCTATCTGAACCATCAACCAATATGGTTCAGGGGAACAGTAGAGAACTGCTGTTTTCCGGAAACAGGCTATCCACCTACCGATGTAGAGAGTTGGTTGCGTATTATGAGAAAGGTGAAGGAATACGGTCTCAACCATATCCGTTTCCACTCCTACTGTCCGCCGGATGCAGCTTTCACCGCCGCCGACATCGTTGGAATATACCTGCAACCGGAAGGACCCTCTTGGCCGAACCATGGTGTGAAACTGCGTGCCGGGCAGAAGATCGACCAATATTTGTTGGAAGAGTCGAAACGCATTATTGACACCTACGGGCACCATCCATCGTTCGTCATGATGGCAGCAGGCAACGAGCCGGCCGGTGACTGGGTAAGCTACTGCAATGACTGGGTGAAAGAAATGAAGAAGTACGACTCTTCAAAAATCTACTGTGGTGCCTCCGTTGGCGGAGGATGGGCATGGGATAACGGATCGGAATACCATGTCAAAGGTGGTGCACGAGGTTTAGACTGGAACAATCGTGCGCCCCACTCGGATGATGACTATCTCGATCAGATCGCCTTTCCGAGAAACTACAGGGACAGCGTTGCGAACAGCAGTCCTATCATCGCTCATGAACAAGGACAATGGTGCGCCTTCCCCGACTTTCGTGAGATAAGTCAATATACTGGTGTGTATAAAGCGAGGAACTTTGAGATCTTCCAGGATTTGTTGCGTGATAACGGTATGGGGCATTTAGCAGAGCGCTTCCTCATGGCCAGCGGACATCTGCAGACACTCGCTTATAAATACGAGATTGAGCGTAACCTGCGGACACCCGGATATGCAGGGTTCCAGTTGTTAGCATTAAACGACTACAGTGGACAGGGCACAGCCCTTGAGGGGGTGCTCAACGTGCACTGGAAAGAAAAGGGATACACCACTGCCAAGGAGTGGACACAGTTCTGTGCGCCCGTCGTTCCATTGGCAAGATTCCCTCAGTTTGTGTATTCCTCGACCGATACCCTGAATGTCCCCATTGAAGTATATAATGCTTCAGGAAAAAAACTCATGCCGATTAAGACATCCTTCTCTATTCTAAACGAGCAGAAGGAGATACTTTACAAGGGTACATTGACTGATGCACCCATACCTATAGGAAAGAATATAGCTGTCGGGACTGTCTGCATGCCACTGCAGTCGATAACACAACCCTCAAAATTGACACTCTCTATCAGCATTGGCGATACCAGTTCGAATCAGTGGGAGTTTTGGGTTTTCCCACAGTTGCAGGCTACGGAAGATACTTCCAACCTCTATATCTGCGACGAGTTAAGCGATGCTGCCATTGATGTGTTGCGCAAGGGAGGAAAGGTCCTGCTGACAGCCGCAGGAAAGGTACGCTATGGCAATGATATCATACAGCACTACCTACCAGTATTCTGGAATACCAGCTGGTTCAAGATGCGGCCAACCCACACCACCGGTGCTTTCATCGACAAGGATCATCCTCTGTTTAAATATGGATTCCCCACCGACAACTGGAGCAATCTCAATTGGTGGGAGCTGCTGAACAAAGCACAGGTGATGAACCTTACCTCATTCCCCAAGGAATATCAGTCGCCCATCCAGCCTATCGACACATGGCATGTCTCCCGTAAGATTGGTATGCTGATTGAGGCAAACGTCTTAAATGGCAAACTACTGATGACCACCATGGATATTGACAGTAACCTGTCTGAGCGGCTCGTTGCACGGCAGATGAAGTCAGCCATCCTCCGTTATATGAACAGTGATGACTTCACTCCGAAGCTTTCTCTCGACATACAGGTGATCCAGGATCTTTTTGACAAAGAAGCTCCTAAGGTCAACATGTTTACGAAGGAGTCGCCCGATGAACTTAAACCCGTCATCAAACCATCGTCGTAATCAGATAAACAAGCAATTATTTTATTCTTGTGCAATAGTTTTGCACCCTTTTAATTACTTTGGCAGTATAAATATTAGAACACTGCTAAAGAGGGTTAGTACAGCTGTCTAAAATAAGAAGATATAATGAATAAATTTTGATTAATAATTAGTTTTTTGGTTTTTATAGGTTGAAGACATCACACTTCCTGCTGGTCGCACTGTTTCAGATGCAGGCATCATTTCCCGTCCTACCCTTTCCGATGGCTTTTATTTCTTTGAGTACCAAATCTGGGAAGATAAAAGATAAATCCCAAACAAACCAACACAAAAACTAAAAAACTTATCCACTAACCTTGCTCTTTCGACAAGAATATATTAATTTTGCAGGTGGACAGATGATCATAGGCATCACCGAGTCTTATAAAAGATTTAATAGAGTTATTAACCATGAATTTACATCTTAGTTCTCAGATCGTTCTTAACAACATACCAGAGGAGTTCTATCGCCCGAGAACAGCCGTTGACCGTTCTGAGATCACTCGTTGTGAGAAAATACCCACAGACATCTTTGCTACGATCAGCGAGGGCGCAAAGACGATAGCCGATCAGATTCAGCAGGAGATACTCTCCAAGCAAAAGCGTCAACAATACTGCGTGCTCGGATTAGGCACGGGAAAATCACTTATCCCCATCTATGAAGAACTGATCAGAAGACACAAGGAGGAAGGACTGAGTTTCAAGAACGTCATTGTATTCAACCTTTACGAATATTTCCCCCTGAAACCGGAATCGTCGGTGAGCAGTCTGCAGCAACTGAAAAGACACCTGCTGGATCATGTGGACATCAACCCCGTACATATCTTCTCTCCCGACGGAAGCATCCAACAGGAACTGGTGCAGGAGCACTGCAGGAAATATGAAGAGAAAATAATCAGTTGCGGAGGAATGGACATGCTATTACTCGGTATCGGACGTATGGGAAACATTGCATCCAATGAACCGGGCTCTGGTATGACATCTGCCTCGAGAATCATCCTGATAGACAATGTGTCGAGAGAGGAGATGACCATGAGTTTCGGCACCAACGAGATCGTGCCCCCATGCTCTATCACCGTGGGAGTAGGCACTATTCTGAAAGCCCGCAAGATCTTCTTGGCGGCATGGGGTGAAGAGAAGGCAGACATCATCCAGAAGACGGTGGAAGAGAAGATCACCGACACGATACCGGCATCGTTCCTGCAGACACACAACGATGCCCATGTGGTGCTCGACCTCGCGGCAGCCTCCAAACTGACCAGGATTGTCCACCCATGGTTGGTGACCTCCTGCACATGGACCGACAAACTGATACGCAGTGCGTTGGTGTGGCTCTGTCAGAAGACCGGGAAACCGATCCTGAAACTCACCAATAAAGATTATAATGAGAACGGACTGTCGGAGCTTCTGGCGCTTTACGGCAGCGCGTATAATGCGAATATCAAGATCTTCAACGACCTGCAGCATACCATTACCGGATGGCCCGGAGGCAAACCGAATGCCGACGATACCTACCGTCCGGAGCGGGCCCTGCCCTATCCAAAACGGGTGATCGTCTTCTCTCCGCATCCCGACGACGATGTCATCTCCATGGGTGGCACACTCAGACGACTCAAACAACAGGGACATGATGTGCACGTGGCATACGAGACATCAGGAAATATCGCCGTAGGAGATGAGGAGGTGGTGCGCTTCATGCACTTCATCAATGGTTTCAACCAACTCTTCGGCAATAATGAAGACCGGGTGATACGTGAGAAATATCAGGAGATCAAGCAGTTCTTGAAGAACAAGAAAGTGGGCGATCTCGACAACCGTGATATCCTCACCATCAAAGGACTCATCCGACGGGGTGAGGCGCGTACGGCCTGCACCTTCAACGATATCCCCTTGGATCATGTGCATTTCCTGGATCTGCCTTTCTATGAGTCGGGCAAGATAGAGAAATTACCGATGTCGGAGGCTGATGTACACGTAGTACAGAAACTGTTGCAGGATGTTCAGCCCCATCAGATCTATGTAGCAGGCGACTTAGCCGATCCGCATGGCACACACCGTAAGTGCACCGATGCCGTGTTGGCAGCTATCGACGAAGAGAAGAAAGCCGGAGCGGCATGGCTCAACGACTGTAGGGTGTGGATGTACCGCGGTGCATGGGCTGAATGGGAGATAGAGAATATCGAGATGTGCGTGCCGATGAGTCCAGAAGAGTTGCGGGCCAAGCGTAACGCCATCCTCAAACATCAGTCGCAGATGGAGAGCGCACCCTTCCTCGGAAAAGATGAGCGCCTCTTCTGGCAGCGTGCGGAAGACCGCAACAGGGCTACGGCCAAACTATATGATGATCTCGGTCTGGCCTGCTACGAGGCCATGGAAGCCTTCGTGGAGTATAAGAAATGAAGGCTTAAGGTTTAGAGGTTAGGGCTTAGAGGTTAGAGGTTAGGGGTTAGAGTTTAGGGTAATTATTAGCCCCGCAGGGGCGAAACAGCGTAGGCGGGGTACGTAAGTCCCCGTGAAAGGGTTTAGGGTAATTATTAGCCCCGTAGGGGCGACAGAGAATTTATGAAAGTCATTATTGTACAAATGGACATTACCTGGGCGGATCCTGCTAATAACAGGACACGCATCGAAGAGATGATCAACTGTCAGACGGGTGATCTCTTTATCCTGCCAGAGATGTTCTCCACCGGTTTTGCCACCCAACCCGAGGGCATCGCCGAGGAGGACGGGAGCACTTTGGCATGGATGAAAGAGATGGCTGCCCACAAGCAGGCTGCCTTCGTAGGCAGTATCGCCGTAAAAGAGGGAGCGCACTACTACAATCGGATGTACTTTGTGAAGCCCGATGGTGAGGTGACCACCTACGACAAGCGGCACCTCTTCTCTTACGGACACGAGGATCAATTCTTCACGCCAGGCACACAGCGCACCATCGTGGAATACCAGGGTGTGCGTATCCTCTTGGAGATCTGCTACGACCTGCGTTTCCCTGTTTGGAGCCGCAACCGTAAAGACTACGACATGATCATCTATGTGGCCAACTGGCCCACCAGCAGGATGAGCGTATGGAACACCTTGCTCAGGGCAAGAGCCATCGAGAACCAATGTTTTGTGGCAGGTGTCAACAGAGTAGGTCATGACCCCGTATGCGACTACAGCGGCGGATCAATGCTCATCGATGCCTACGGAAAGGTGGTGGCCGACTGCGGCACCGAGCAACCTTGTTGCGCAACAGTTACCCTTGACATGGAGCGCCTCCTCGCCTTCCGCAAGAAATTCCCCGTCCTCGACGACGCAGATATCTTAGTTTAAAGTTTATATAATATCTATAGGTACTATAGCTACTATAGGTACTATTGCTACTATCATCTCTATCATCATGGAAAGAATAAACATAGCAATCTTTGTGTCAGGCGGTGGCACCAACTGCGAGAACCTGATACAGTATTTTAAGGAGTCAACATGGGTGAAGACCACCTTGGTAGTGAGCAACCGGCCGGATGCCTACGCACTCGTTCGCGCTGCCTCACATAACGTGCCCACCACCGTGGTGAACAAAGAGAAGCTGAACGATCCCGATGTGATGCTGCCCCTCTTAGAGCAATACCGCGTGGACTTCATCGTCTTGGCAGGGTTCCTGCCGTTGATACCCGACTTTCTCATCGAGGCCTTTCCACGGAAGATCATCAACCTGCATCCCGCACTGCTACCGAAGTATGGCGGTAAGGGTATGTGGGGACATCATGTGCACGAGGCAGTCAAGGCAGCGGGTGAGACAGAGACAGGCATGACCGTTCATTATGTCTCCAACGTTTGCGATGGTGGCGAGATCATACGCCAATTCCGTGTAGCCCTTACTCCCGACGATACCGCAGATGATATCGCAGAGAAGGAGCACCAACTGGAGATGGCCCACTTCCCCGCCGTGGTAGAAGAAGTGCTCAGGAAACAGTTCACAGTGCATAGTGCATAGTTTAAGGTGAAAGGTGTAAAGTGTAAAGATAGCCTCGAAGAGGCGACACTGCATAGGCGGGGGTGTAACCCCCGTGGGGTACGTAAAAAACATTTAGAGCCCTTTAGGGCGACAGAGAATTCAGTTAGCCTCTCATTGCGGACTTGATCCGCAATCTCCTGCGATCATAAACCAAAGAAAATAATTATCCATTATCCATTTTCAATTATCAATTCTTAAATGCTCATCGGTCACGGCGACGATATATACGACTACAGCGGTTTGGTAAAGCACAATTTCAGTTCGAATGTCTTTCTGGACATTCAGATGACAGGACTGAAAGAACACCTGTGCCATCGCATCAATGATATCGATCACTACCCACCCGCCATGCTCACGGCCCTGGAACGGCAGTTGAGTATCCTGCTGCGTAACAATCAGTGGGAGAATATCATCACCAACGGTGCCACCGAGGCCATCTATCTCTTAGCACAAGCTACCGGTGCAGGGTGCCGCTCAGCCATCCTCGTGCCTACCTTCAGCGAATACGAGGATGCCTGTCGCATGCACGGTCATGAGATACAGTATATCCGTTCGCTCCGAGAGGTGAACGATGAGATGAACATGGTGTGGCTCTGTAATCCCAACAACCCCACCGGCATGCTCATCCCCCGTGAGGAGATCGTCAGCATAGCCTTCAACCACCCCAACGTCGTCTTCGTCATCGATCAGAGCTATGAGTATTTCTGTGCGGAAGAACAGTTGCAACCGCGGGAGGCCTCGTCACTGGGCAATGTCATCCAATTGCATTCCATGACCAAGAAGTACAGTATTCCCGGTATCCGCCTGGGATATGTCACCGGTCCTAAACCCCTCATGGATACCCTGCGCAACTACCGTATGCCGTGGAGTGTCAATGCCCTAGCCGTGGCTGCCTGTGAGTATATCCTCACCCATCAAGAGCAGTTCTCTTTTGATATCAAGACTTATCTGGAGGAGGTCCAACGACTGCGACTAAGACTGAATAACATTGATGGTATTACTGTGCTGCCTACCAAGACGAATTTCATGCTCCTGCATATCCCCTCGCAAGACGCCATCGTATTGAAGAGAAAACTGGTAGATGATTACGGCATCCTCGTGCGTGCCGCCCACAACTTTGTAGGGCTCGACCGCCATTATATCCGTGTGGCGACCCAATCCGCAGAAAGCAACGATCTGCTGGTGGAGGCGATGAAAGCGGTGATGTTATCTCACAACGATCCGTCTGTTCTCAATAGAGGCTGATACTGTACCCAACCCGTTGATTTTATCTATAATATAGTTGATGCTACTATCACGCTCAGCAATAAATCGAACTCTCAGGTTCGAGATCTCCTTGTTGTGACACACCACACTCATATTATAGCGTTGGCCAATAGCAAGCAGCACCTCTTTCATATTGATATTATCAAAATAGAAAAAGTTGTCTCGCCACATTGTGTAAGGATAAGTGTCTAAATTCTTAACATCGAATGAAGAGGATTGAGAACTACACTTTGCCTGTTGTCCTGGTTTAAGAACCATCGAGTTATTCACACCCGCTTTTGAGCTTGAAGATACCTGTACACTTCCTTCCACGAGTGTTATCTCATTGTTTGAGACACCCTGTTCCTCCCATGACTTTACGTTGAATTCTGTTCCAAGCACCTTCGTATAGACATTGCCGGTCTTTACAATAAATGGTTTCGTTGCATCCTTAGCCACCATAAAATAAGCTTCTCCACTGAGGGAAACCTGCCTGGTATTGCCAATGAAACGCGTTGGATAACTGATACGGCTGCCGGGATGGAGTTTCACACGACTGCCATCTGGTAGAAGTACGGTATAATCTTTTCCGTAAGGGATTGTAAATCGCATCGTGTCCATAGGAATAGTATTATCATCCTTCACCTTTGCGACCACGCTGACTGCATTTTCAATTCCTTCTTTCACATCCAGATAAGTGGCGACATCCACACTTTTTCCTTTGGAATTGGTTAGTAAGGGTTGACTATTGTCTTCTATGGCGGCAAAGAGCACATCTTTCTCCCCCTTCTGAGAGAGAGCATCTTTATGAGTATGCAGGAAGAAAACAGCCCATACAACAACAGCGGCAGCGGCTATACCACCGACATAGAGAAGTCTTCGCATTATTATACGGTGATCTTTATGCTCCAAATGTGGGGAATGTCTCTCATTAAATTGCTTCAATCGCTCCTCTACATCGAAGTCTTCCTTCTCTTGGCGCAACAGATGGGCTGCTATATGAACATCCTCACAGGCCCTTTTGAGGTCTGGATCATTTTTCAGATTCTGAATCTGTTCTTCAGAAAGAGAAGCTCCTTGTTCCATCATTTCAAGCACTTCTTCCGTCTTCATATCGCTCTTATGCTCTGTTTCCACTTTGTCTTTATTTCTATTACGATTGTACTAAAAAACAAGTATCAAATTTTATCATATTTTAAGATTTAGCCCACGAATCATTTTCAGGGCCTTCATAATATGATTCTTTACCACAGTCACAGATACATTCATCTTGCTTGCCACCTCTTTATATCGTTTCCTATCAACATAACAGGCAATGAAGATATCACGTGTCGGTTGTGGCAACCGAGCCAGCACCTCTTCTATCTGTTGTTCACGCTCCCGTAAAAAAAGTGCATCGTCAGGATTGTAGTACACATCATTCATGGCTTTCACAAAATCAATGTACGTCTGGTGTGCTCCCTGATGACGAATAAAGTCTATACAAGCATTCCGCACTGATATATAGAGATACTGTCTTACAGTAGTACGCTGGATAGAGACAAGGTTGCCAAGTACTTCTTCGAAAGCATTCTGCACGATGTCGTGACACTCGTCACTATCAGTGAGGAACTGCCTTGCAAAGAAGTAGAGTGGTTTGTAGTAGGTGCGAAACACCTCGTCAAATTCAACTCTTTCCATACATTCTTGCCCGTTATTATGGCTGCAAATATACTATTTTCTGTTGAATATGGTATGTTTTTCGAACAAAAAACCTTTTTTTTCTAATCCAATGAAAAAAAAACTGCTGACAGATGATACCAAAAAATTATCCAATCCGTAACAGAAGTAGTGAGTGAGTTGATCTAACGTAAATAATCAATAAATCCTTTTAAAACAATAACTATGAATAAAAGAAGACTAATGCTCCTTCTGCTTGTTTTCAGCCTAAGTATCCCCCTTGCACTGGCTCAAAGCAGGGGAACTATTGTGCTGAACTTCAAGAATGAGAGTCTTTCGTCGGCCCTCAAGCGGTTGGAGAAAGCCAGTGATTACAAAATCATGTTTACCTACAATGAGGTGGAGAGTTATAAAGTGAATGCCAGCGTGCATACCTCTTCATTTGAAGAGGCTCTTCGCACAGTAATTGGCAACTACCCGCTCAATTATAAGATTGAAGGGAAGATTGTCACAGTTAAACTTGCCCACAAGACAACACCTGATCGTGAACGTACTATCAACGGAACAGTAGTTGACGAGATCGGGGAACCACTGCCCGGAGCTACGATCACTCCTCATACAGAGTCTGCGTTGACTCAGTCAGCTGTCATTACCGATGCCGAAGGACAGTTTCGCATAACGGTAGGCAGTGACGTACAAAGGTTAGAAGTAAGCTACATCGGTTTCGGAACACAGTTCGTTAATCTGACGGGTAGCAACAGCTATACCATCACGATGCGCGAAGATGCTCATCGATTGGATAACGTAGTAGTAACAGGTATTTTCCCAAAGCGCAAAGATGCATATACCGGTGCTGTAACAACCATCACCAGCGAAGAACTGAAGAACTTCGGTAATAAGAATCTGATAACTTCTATCGGTAATATCGATCCTGCATTCAATATCCTGACAAATAATGAATTGGGCTCCAACCCTAACCGACTGCCTGAGATTCAGATCAGAGGTAATGCAAACCTACCGGCTCTTGATGACCTGCAAGACAATACCAAAACGGATCTCAATACGCCACTTATCGTACTTGATGGATTTGAGATCAGTCTGGAACGACTCATGGATCTCAACGATGATGATGTAGAATCGATAACATTACTCAAAGACGGTTCTGCAACAGCTATCTATGGTTCGCGCGGAGCCAATGGTGTCGTAGTGATTTCCCGCAAGGCTCCACAAGTGGGACGACTGAAACTATCTTATAACGGTAGTTTGAACATTGAGGCTCCCGACCTCACCGACTATCATCTCTTGAATGCTGCCGATAAACTGGAACTGGAGCGCCGCGCCGGTTATTACGACATGGTAGATCCCCAACGAGACTTTAATTACAAGAACAAATATGCCAGTATATTAAAAGATGTGCAGCGTGGTGTGGACACCGACTGGATGGCATTACCCCTGCGCACAGGTGTTGGTCAGCGACATAACATGCGTATTGAGGGCGGTGATGCCAGTTTCCGTTATTCAGCATCACTGCAGTACAATGGAGTAACCGGTGTAATGAAAGGTTCTAACCGTAACACTTTTAATGGTGGCATTAACCTGACATACCGTCACCAAAAACTGATCTTCAACAATGATCTCAACATAGGATACACCAAATCGAAAGAATCTCCCTACGGAACATTCTCACAATACACACGATTGAATCCCTATTGGAGACCTTATGACGACAATGGTGAAATCATCAAGATGTTCGACAACGACGTAAACTTCTGGGGTACTTACAGCAACCTGCCCACCAATCCCCTCTATAATGCTACGCTGCGTCAGAAGAACAGTACCAACTACACCAACATCACCAACAACTTTGCCATTGAGTGGAGACCCTTCGCAGGCTTCATAGCACGCGGTAGTCTGGGACTCACCTGGCAAGATACGGAGAGCGACAATTATAAATCGGCCAAACACACAGATTTTGAGAAAGACCTCTATCAGACAGCTGATGGTGCCCTCCGCAAGGGAAGCTATAATTACAGCACCGGCAAGCTTATGAACTACGAAGCAGCGCTGACAGTCAGCTACACCCATCTCTTTGCCAAGAAACATCAGCTATACACTGGTCTGAATGCCAATATCATCTCAAGAAACAGTCGTAACTATTATATACAAGCCGAAGGTTTCCCTGATGAAGACATGGACTTCCTACCCTCTGCGCTGCAATATATGAAAGATGGCAAACCCAGTGGCAGTGAAGCCAAGATGCGAAGTGTGGGACTCGTGGGTAGTGTGAACTATTCTTACGACAATCGTTATTATACAGATTTAGCTTATCGTTTGGATGGTTCTTCACAATTTGGTAGTGACCGTCGGTTTGCGCCATTCTTCTCAGCAGGTATCGGCTGGAACCTGCACAACGAGAAGTTCCTGAAAGACAGTAAGCTTTTCAATCTCTTAAAGCTTCGTGCATCATTCGGACAGACAGGATCACAAAACTTTAATGTCTATCAGGCTATTGCCACCTATTCTTATTATATGAGCGACCGTTATAACCAGTGGCTCGGAGCATACCAGATGGCTTTAGAAAACAAAAATCTCGAGTGGCAGAAAACCAACAAGTGGAATGCCGGACTCGAAGTGAGTATGCTCGACAGTCGCATTAACCTCGTGGCTGACATCTATCTGGAGAAAACATCCAACCTTCTCTCATCACTCGATCTGCCGCTCTCCAATGGTTTCACTTCGTATGTAGAGAACGTCGGTAAGGTGGAGAATAAAGGATTTGAAGTTAAGGCCACCGTATTTATCATCAAGAATACCAAGAACCGACTGTTCTGGTCGATAACGGGTTCCATGATGCATAATAAAGATAAGGTCATAGCCCTCTCGCAGGCCATGAAAGATGAGTATGCCAAGCTATTGCTTACACGCGGTATTACTCCTAACAGAGTAATCCGTGAGGGAGAGTCACAATATACGATCTATGCCGTTCCTTCGTTAGGAATAGATCCCAGTAACGGTCTGGAGATTTACATGAAGCAAAATGGTGAGCCCACCTATACCTGGGATGCTGCCGACCGTGTACCTTGTGGCGTTAGTCTGCCAAAATACAAAGGCAATATCAGTAGTATGCTACGCTGGCACGATTTCACCGCTAATATATCATTAGGCTATCGTACAGGAGGTCAGCTATACAACCAGACATTGGCTACACGTATTGAGAATGCCGACAAGCAATACAACGTGGATGAACGCGTATTCACCGACAGATGGCAGCAGGTAGGTGACCACACCTTCTTTAAGGGACTGACCAATGAATCAGCTACCTATGCCACGACACGCTTTGTGCAGAATGAGCGCACCCTTACCTGTCAAAATATACACCTGAGCTACGAGCTACGCAACAAGCCATGGCTCACCCGGTGGTTAGGTATGCAGTCAGCAGCACTCTCTGCCGACCTGAGCGATCTGTTCTATTTCTCTACCATCAAGCAAGAGCGTGGTCTCGACTACCCTTATTCACGCAGGTTCTCTTTCACGCTATCGATGAACTTCTAATCAGTAACCAAGTAACATCATAAAAAATCCTAATATGAAACAACATGCTCTATATAAGGTTAGGCTGACAGTGATCCTTACAAGTGTCTTTTTCACTGTCGCCGGCTCATTCATCCTTTCTTCTTGTAACGACTGGCTCGACGTATCACCCTCTGAGCAGAAGAAGAAAAGCGAAATGTTCTCAAAGGCTGAAGGGTTCCGCAATGTGCTCACCGGAGCTTATATCCGAATGAAGTCAAACAATCTCTACGGACAGGAAATGGTATGCGGAACAGTAGAAAACCTGGCACAACACTGGAATTACTCCTCAAACACAATAGGGAGTTATCTGAATACCTATAATTATAAGGCTACAACAGTGGAGAATGCCATGACTGCCATATACAACAACTTGTTTAAAGTGGTGGCAGATGTAAACGGACTGCTTGGCGACATCGACAACGGAACCCTCAATGAGGATGATTACAATCTGATCAAGGGAGAGGCACTTGCCCTTCGGGCCTTCTGCCATTTTGATGTACTGCGCTTATTCGGTCCTATGCCCTCTGATCCTGGCAACGACCGTATCCTACCATACGTAAAAGAGGTAACCAACAGACCCAATCAGTTCCTTACCTATGAACAGTTCACCCGTGAACTGGCCAATGATATTGATGAAGCCGAGACCTGTCTGAAGAAAGTTGACCCAATCCTGAAGCAGTCAATAGCCACACTGAACACACCTTCACAACTCACCGATAATTTCTATGGGTATCGGCAAATGCGCATGAACTATTATGCTGTGTGCGCCATGAAGGCGAGATTAGCCTTGTGGACAGGCAATAAGAGTCAAGCATTGGAATATGCGAGAATCGTCATGAACGCAACATCATCCGACGGTGCTAAGATGTTCCGACTGGGTACTCTCAACGATTGTGCAAGCGGTGACAAGGTACTTTCCTGTGAACATATCTTCAACCTGAAAGTGACAGATATCTCATCTACCCTCGGAGCGGGAACGACCTACCAGAAAACACAGTCGCAACTGCGCTCACAACTCTATGAGACAGGAACCACCGACATTCGCTATGTAAATATGTGGAATTATGTGTACGACAGTTATTGGTGGACCTATTACAACTATTTCGTAAAGTATGTGCAAGACGATAATATGCCGGCACTTGCCCGAAATGTCATCCCCTTGATACGACTCTATGAGATGTATCTTATTGCCATGGAATGCTCATCGGTAAATGAGGCTAACACCCTTTATGCTGAGATGGCTGCTGCCCGTAACGCACCGTCAGTGACAATCAGCACCCAAGAGCAACTCAACGAGCTGCTCATCAAAGAGTACAACCGTGAGTTCTACGGTGAGGGACAGGCTTTCTATGCTTACAAGCGCATGGCTGCCGAGAAGATCTATTTCACCAACGAGCCAGGTTCAAAAGATGCCTATGTGGTTCCTCTTCCAGTTCAAGAATCTATTTATGCTAACGAATAAAAACAAGTATAATCATGAAGAAGATAATATATTTGATGATCCCACTCCTTCTGGGGTTAGCAGGATGTCAAGAAGAAGACGGACTGCTTTACAACGACAAGGCACGTGTACAGTTACGTGTAGACGACAGCGGTTCGTTCAGCGACTATTCCTATTCGTTTATATGGAGTTCGGCAAGCACCACACGCGATATTGTCTATCTGCCCATCAGGGTGATGGGCGGCCCTGCCGATATTGACAGGCACGTTATGATCGAGCAGGTGAGCGAGTACGATATTACCTATACGAAAGACCATTGGGGATATGTAACTGATTCTGTAGTCACCGAGCGCACCGACAAGGCTGTGGCAGGTAAGCATTATGTACCCTTCGACAGTCCGGAGTACGACCAGCTGCTCACCATCCCTGCCGGAGAAGTGCTTTCACAGATAGGTATCATCGTACTGCGCGACGCATCGTTGAGCAATGAGAAGGTCAGACTTCGCATCCGACTGAAGCCCACTGAGGACTTTGAACTGGGTGAGAGCAAATATCTTGAGCGCACGATTACCATCTCTGATATGCTTGAGCAGCCTTCCAACTGGGGCACCCGTTATATGAACAGCTATTTTGGTACATATAGCAAGGCCAAACACCAACTGATGATCAAGGTGGTCAACGGCAAGGTAGATGAAGATTGGGTGAACGAAGCATATAGCTCCGTATCTTTCCGCTATTACTGGCGCATGAAATTCATCGAAGCCCTGCAGGAATACAACAACGACCCTGCCAACATTGCAGCAGGACTGGCTCCCATGCGTGAGAATGCAGACGACCCCAACAGTCCACTTGTCACCTTCCCAACAAGTATGTAATATCACAACTCTATAACAGAAAACAGAATAATTATGAAGACAAAAATATATGCTATTTTAGCCCTTTCACCATTGCTGTTTGCTTCTTGCTTCAGTGATGATAGCAACTACGACTACGCCGATCCTTTGGATATTCAGGTAGAGGGCATCCAAGATGAGTATACTGTCTCTGTAGGTGATGTCATTCAGTTGCGACCCACCATTACTCCGGCCAATCGCGACTACGAATATTTCTGGACCATCACACCTACCAATGGTCAGACGGCATCAGCTGTTGATACCATTTCGAGAGAGCAAAGCTGGGACTACACTGTAGACCGCAGCATCGGCGCCTACAAGCTGCGCTTCTGTGCAAAAGACAAAGAGACCGGCATTTTCGCTTACAAAGAGTATAACCTCAATGTAACCACCGACATGGCCACAGGATGGTGGATTCTGAAGGGTGATGCCAATGGCACTGATATCGACTTCTTTTCCACCGACAAAGAAAAGCACGACATTATCTATACGGCCAATGGGCGCAAGATGCAAGGCGATCCGCTCAATCTGCATTTTACTTTTGCCTACTGGGTATTCAACGAAAGTACCCTGCGCGATGTGCAGACCAATGCAGTGTTTGCAGCCAGCAGTGGTGATATTGTTGCGCTCGACTATTTCACCGGAAAGATCGTTGCCAACTATGAAGATCTGTTTGTCGACCTACCCTCCCAGCGTAAGGTACAGGCGATGTTTTCCGGTCCGTCCGACGTGCATGTGTGTGTAGATAATACGGTTTATACGATGTACAACTCTCGTTACAACATTTACAAGCAGTTTATCATC
>CADBSW010000175.1 GCA_902797505.1 uncultured Prevotellaceae bacterium
AGTTATAGTTATCAAAAAAGTTTCCCCAAGGATTCACCCAGATCACCACGAATATGCTTCATCTCCATTCCGTTTACCTTTACCTTCTTGAAAGTAATACGGTCGACACCTCTCAGGACATTGATTTCCGGGCGCTGCACATTTTTGAAGTCGCAGTTCTTGAAGACGATATCATGTGCCATGATCTTATTGTCGAAGCCATCTACATGAACGGCGAAGCGACTCTTGTTACTGGTGATGTTCTCAAACGAGATATGATGGAAGTGTGGGGGATACGGACCTTCCTTCACGCGCCAATAGCAGAGTTCGATACCAAGGATGGCCAGGTCGCACTCTCCTACCTTCACGTTACGAACGTTGACATCCGAGACCTCACCGCCACGCTCTGAGTTCGACTTGATACGGATGATACGCTGCAGGTTCGGACTGTTCATCTCGCAACCCTCCACCCATACGTGATGGCAGCTGCCACTGATCTCACTGCCGATAGCCACACCGGCATGACCGTCTTTCATCCTGCAGTTGCGCACGATGACATTCTCTGTGGGTACGTTCCAACGACGGCCATCCTGATCACGACCTGACTTGATAGCGATACAGTCGTCGCCCGTATCGAAATCGCAATCGTCGATCAGCACATTGCGGCAAGACTCGGGGTCACAACCGTCGTTGTTCGGACCATGACTGAGCATCTTCACCCTGCGTAAGGTAACATTCTCACTCATCAACGGATGGATCAGCCAGAAGGGAGAACGGTTCAGGGTGATATCCTCCAACAGCACGTCCTTACATTTATATACATTGATAAACTGTGTACGGATACCTAAGTCACCACCCAGACGACGGTTGTTGACAGGTGTCTGGTCTTTGTTCCATTGGAAGAGCACATCCTTTCCGGGGGTACGACTGCCATCGGCATTCAGTCTGCCCGGTGACAAGGTAGGACTATACCAGTTGGCGCGACTGGCTTGTCCGTCGAGTATTCCCTTACCGGTCACCGCGATATTCGATACCTCATAGGCATAGATGAGCGGTTGGTAGTTGTAACAGTCGATACCCTCATAACGGGTGAGCACCAAGGGATACAGGCGTACATCGGTGGTAAACAGCAACTTGGTGTTGTCAGACAGGTGCAGGTTCACGTTCGACTTCAGTCGCAGCGGACCGGTCTTAAACTGTCCGTCGGGAATCACCACCCTACCGCCACCACGGGCTGAGCAGTCGTCGATGGCACGCTGGATAGCAGCGGTATACAAAGTATCCTTACCGTTATAGTAATCGGTAATCAAGAAGTCCTTGTCAGGGAATACCGGATCCTTAATCTCTTTCAGCACTTTCTTCATCTGCTTCCAAGGATTGGCGGCCATGGCAGGTTGACTGCCCACCAACAGCATACATCCCAGGAGCACGAGTGTCATTACTTTCTTTTGCATAATTGATGGCTATTTTGATTATTCTTTTTTAAAAGACGATAAGAACATAGAAAGGTAACTATTCCTTATCGAACTATTTCTTACCCGCTTTTTTGGTGTTTCCTGCAAAATACCTTATCTTTGCCGAGTAAGACATATGAGTTATGACGATTGGAGTAATCATTTCTACTTATAACAACCCACGATGGTTGGAGAAAACGCTGTGGGGCTATTGTCACCAAGAGCGTAAGGCGGATGAGATTATCATTGCCGATGACGGGTCGACCGATAAGACAAGACTCCTGATAGAAAGCTTTGCGGGGCGTCTGCCCATCCGTCATGTGTGGCATGAAGACAAGGGGTTCCGTAAGACGACGATCCTGAACAAGGCACTGGTGGAAGCCACGGCCGACTATCTGGTATTCACCGACCAAGACTGCATCCCGCGGACGGATTTCCTAAAGACACACGAGCGGATGGCCCACAAAGGATATCTCCTCTCAGGGGGGTACTATAAGCTATCTATGCCGGTCAGTGAACTGATCAATGAGGAAGACATCAGCAGCGGAAGGGTTTTCCAGCGGGCTTGGCTCTTCAGCAAAGGGCAACCCAAGTCGTGGAAAGCCACCAAACTGATACAAAACCGGCTCTTCTGCAGACTGATGAATGCCATCACTCCAGCCCGTGCCTCCTGGAACGGCATGAACTCGAGTGGTTGGAGAGAGGATCTGCTGGCCGTCAACGGTTTTGACGAGCGCATGCAATATGGAGGTGAGGACCGTGAGTTAGGAGAACGACTCGTCAACATGGGGATACGCACCCGACAGATACGTTATTCCGCCATCGTACTGCACCTCGACCACAATCGTCCGTATGTCAACGAGGAAGCGTGGAAACTGAACAACCAGATACGTAAGGAAACCAAGCTGCAACATAGGGTTATAACACCTTTCGGCATCAAACATCATCACACGACGGTAGCAGAGTAATACCGGCTTGTGAGAGTAAAAAACTGCTGCCCCCAAGTGGGAGCAGCAGCAACAAGAGAAATCTATTGAACTAACTACTTAAACTAATATAACGATTAACAAATCATCATTTGCAGATTTAGTCCTCCACATAGATATCGAGGGAACTAACGATTCCATAACCCCAGCGCCAGTAAGGATGAGATGGATTCAACGTCATGGAGAAACGGATATAACGGGCAGGAATACCGGCATACAGTACCCATGCATAGTTATATGTGCTATAGTCTATCACATAATTATGCTCAGAGGTATGACCCAGTTCTGTCCACTTGGCATTGTCATCGCTGATCTCCACATAGCAGTCGGTCATCACATAGTTCTGGATATAGAAACCACTTACCTTGTGTGAGCTGCCCATATCGAGTGTAAAGGAGGCATTGGATGAGTTCTGCTGTAAGATACTCCACTGCTTATACCATCCTTCTGTTGCTGCGAAGGTAGCATACTCTTCGGGGTCGAGGTTATCGGCCTGTACACAGGTGAAGGTCTTAAGGTCAGCAATATTTCCAGAGATACCTGTAGCACCGTCATTGATCAGTGAGTTCGTCTCCATATAATTAAGGACGAAATACTTCACACGGAATTTCTCATCACGTGCCAGTCGTACAGCTTGTCCGTTTACCTCTGTCAGGGCTACAGGAACCAGGTATGATTTACCATTCTCCAACTGAGAGACATTATTGATATTGAATGTCACCTTGCAGACATCTGAGGTCATCTCCTCGGGAGTGATCGTCAGCGATGTCTTATCCAGAGAGACAGATCCAGCCGGCAATTTCTGGTATTCGGTATTATTGGCAGTATTGTAGCTGTCTACATAACTGTCGTCATAAGAGATCTGTGCCGTCACATTGCTCGATACAAGACTTGTGCTCTTCAAGTTAACATCAACATCAAAAGATCCCACCACACCGACAGGAGTCTTCAGGATATTGGTTGTAGGTATAGACATCGTCTTATCCATATAGATACGGATACCGGTAACACCGTCGAAATCGTATGTCTCTTCATCACTACAACTTGTGAGTGTCAGTGCTCCGAAAAGCACTGCACCACAAAATAGGAACATATTCTTTAATTTCATATTGATTCAAAATATAGATTATTAACTTTGAATTAGAACGGACATTTCTGGTTCTCTACCCAGTTGATTCTTCCTGTAGGATGGGCGTCATGACCATGACCTGTCTCATCGCGGACAGTGCCATCATCCTGCAACTCACCGTTGAATCGCCAGTAAGAAACCAAACCGTCGGATGAAGGATCTACGTAGCAGACACCATCCTGGATCTCGGCGATAGAACGTGCCTTGTTCCAGATACGCACCTCACTGATACATCCCTTGTAGGTCCAGTGAGTACCGTAGCTACGTCCGATAGCGAAGGTATCATCCCAACCATGACCGCCATACGACATTGCCAAGTTGATTTGTCCACCGGTGGTGTTTTTCTCGATCTTCAGTTCACCATTCAGGTAGAACTTCACCTTACTGCCATCATATACCACAGCCACATGATACCACTGATCGTTCTCAAAGGTCTCCTCGAAGGTTGACTCATAGTGAGGTTTGTTATCGGGGTGATAGTCAGTACCGATAGATACCTTGGCAAAGTTCAGTTTGTTAGCGGGGATGTTTGAACCGTCACCGAAGCGCAGCAGCAGACTCTCATGACTACCCATGATCGGGTTGATAGAACTC
>CADBSW010000176.1 GCA_902797505.1 uncultured Prevotellaceae bacterium
ACTAAAATTTTCATCTTATTATTCTTCACTCTTAATTCTTCACTTATTTCGCGTCCATAGCCTGGCAGGCAGTGATGGCTACCAACTTATAGATATCATCAACAGAGCAACCGCGTGACAGGTCGTTAACCGGACGGGCAATACCCTGAAGGATCGGACCGATAGCCTCGGCATCACCCAGGCGCTGTACCAGTTTATAAGCAATGTTTCCTACTTCCAAGCATGGGAATACCAATGTGTTGGCCTTTCCTGCGATATCGCTGCCTGGTGCTTTCTTTGCACCAACAGATGGAACGAGGGCAGCATCAGCCTGCAACTCACCGTCGATCTTCAACTCCGGATCAAGTTCTTTAGCCAGACGAGTAGCCTCAATCACCTTGTCGCATACCTCATGGGTAGCACTGCCCTTGGTAGAGAAGCTCAGCATAGCCACGCGCGGATCAGCAAAACCAGCAACGCTCTTAGCTGTCTGTGCGGTACATACAGCGATCTGTGCCAACTGGTTGGCATCAGGCATCGGGGTAACGGCAACGTCACCAACTACGAGAACACCATTCTCTCCGTATTCCGGTTTCTTGGTAATCAGCAGCATGGCACCACTCACGCAGGTAATACCAGGAGCTGTCTTGATGATCTGCAGGGCAGGGCGCAGGGTCTCACCAGTAGTGCTCAATGCACCAGATATCTGTCCGTCGGCATCACCTGTCTTGATGATCATACATCCCAGGTACAAGGGATTCTTTACCAGCTCACGAGCCTGCTCGATGGTCATACCCTTCTTCTTGCGAAGCTCAGCCAACAGGGCTGCATATTCCTCGCTCTTGGGGTTGTTCTCTGGGTCGATAAGGGTGGCCTTGTCGATATTCTTCAATCCCAGTTTGTCAGCCAAAGCATGCACTTCGTCGGGGTTGCCGATCAGGATGATGTCTGCGATGTCGTCTCTCAGCACCATGTCGGCTGCTGTCAATGTGCGCTCCTCTGTAGCCTCAGGGAGCACGATACGCTGCTTGTTACTTTTAGCGCGCTCAATAATTTGTTGTACTAAATCCATAGTTTGTAGCTCTTTTTTCTAAAAAATTATCTAAGTTGCAAAATTAATAAAAATAATCGAATACCCTTCTTTAATAGGGATATTTTTTATACTTTTGCACAACTTTAATGGAAAATTTAAAATGGATATTCAATAATTATGGCAGGTAGTAGGAAAGACAGAGAGTGGCGTGACTATTTGATTATCACGGTTGCGATGATATTAGGAAGTGTGGGCTTGGGACTATTCCTCTTGCCAAACCACATCACGATGGGCGGTATGGGCGGTATTGCCTCTATCCTTTATTGGGGATTCGGCATACCGGTGAGTGTGTCGTATTTGTTGTTGAACGTCATTCTCTTGATCTTTGCCCTGCGTATCCTGGGATGGCGTTTCTGTGCCAAGACGATCTATGCCGTGATTGTCTTCTCCCTGAGTCTTTCTGTAGTAGAGCGGTTGGCAGAGGGCACCACGTTGTTGAGCGACCAACCGTTCATGGCAGTCGTGGTGGGAGCGTTCTTCCTCGGTTGTTCTTCCGGATTAGGACTGTCGGTCAATGCCAGCACGGGCGGTTCAGATACCGTGGCGGCCATGGTGCATAAGTATTATGACCTGTCTTTAGGAAACATCATCCTGCTTTGTGATATGGTGATCGTCACCTCCAGTTACCTCGTCTTACGTGACTGGGAGAAGGTGATCTATGGTTATGTACTACTGTTTATCATGTCGCTGTTTGTCGATAAGGTCGTCAATATGATGCGCCGGTCGGTGCAGTTTTGTATCATCACGGATAAGTATGAGGAGATGGCGCATGTCATCAACGAACAGGCACAACGCGGATGTACCATCTTTGAGGGTAAGGGAGCACATACCGGAGAACCAGTCAGGATGCTCTTCGTGCTGGCTCGTCAGAAAGAATCCTCAGAGATCTTTGCGATCATTAATGAGATCGACCCCCATGCCTTTGTCTCCCAGAGTGCCGTCATCGGTGTCTATGGCCTTGGCTTCGATCCATTTAAGCGGAAATATTCCAAGCCTGTTTCTTCACATCCCGCTTTTGCAGAGAAGGCTGCCAACAAATAGTGTGATGACTACACAAATATTGTCGGATCTTGTCATATAGTTAAGTTATTCAACTTTCTGAAGAAGTTAAGAAGTTAAGAAGTTAAAGAAGTTAAGCCATATGCAAATTATGAAGTAGTTAAAGAAGTTAGGAAGTTAAGAAGTTAAGCCATATGCTAAGTGATACAAAATATAATCAACAAGGTAATGGCTTAACTACTGTCCGCAGGACGAGCGAAGCGATAACTACTTTAACTACTTAACTACGAAGAAGTTGAGCGAATACAAAACTTGAGTTAAGTTACAGAATAATTATTTAATAGATATGAGTGATTTAAAGATTATCGGTCAGCCACTGCAGTCGATGCCATGGGAAGAGCGGCCAGCAGATTGTAAGACAGTGTTATGGCGCTACTCAAAGAATCCTGTTATTCCTCGGGATCTGTTGCCTACGTCAAACAGTATTTTCAATAGTGCGGTAGTACCGTTCAAGGATGGTTTTGCCGGTGTGTTCCGTTGTGATGACACCAACCGCAGGATGGTGCTTCATGTGGGCTTCAGTAAAGACGGTCTGCACTGGGATATCAACGAACAACCGTTGCGCTTCAAGTGCGAGGACCAGGAAGTAGGCGAGTGGGTCTATGGCTATGATCCCCGTGTATGCTTCATCGAAGACAGATACTATGTCACCTGGTGCAATGGCTATCATGGACCGACCATCGGTGTGGCCTATACCTTCGACTTCGAGACGTTCTATCAGTTGGAGAATGCCTTCCTGCCCTATAACAGAAATGGTGTGCTGTTCCCCAAGAAGATCAACGGTCGGTTTGCCATGCTCAGTCGACCCAGTGATACCGGTCATACTCCCTTCGGAGACATCTTCTATAGTGAGTCACCCGACATGGAGTTCTGGGGCCGTCATCGTCATGTGATGTCACCGGCAGCCTTTGAGGTGAGTGCCTGGCAGTGCATGAAGATAGGCGCAGGTCCTATCCCCATCGAGACCAGTGAAGGATGGTTGTTGATCTACCACGGTGTGCTCCGTTCCTGCAATGGTTATGTCTATAGTTTCGGTTCTGCCCTCTTAGACCTTGACCAACCATGGAAGGTGCTTGCCCGTTCGGGTCCTTACCTGCTCTCTCCGCAACAGCCTTACGAGTGTATGGGTGATGTGCCGAATGTCTGCTTCCCCTGTGCTTCGCTGTATGATCCGGAGACTGGTCGCATCGCCATCTATTATGGTTGTGCTGATACCGTCACAGGACTCGCTTTCGGTTATATCCCGGAGATTGTCGAGTTTACGAAGAAGACGAATATACTGTAAATGGTAAATGGAAAATGGATAATTGAAGGTCTATGTTTTTCCTTTTTCAATTTTTCATTTTCCATTATCCATTTGTAAAAAGGTATGCAAAAGTTTTTCGTGTAATTAATTTTGTATACCTTTGCAGGCATAATCACGTTATGCCATGTCAGAACACTTGATGGATGATATCAGGAATGGTGATATGCAAGCCTTCCGAGCAATTTACGACCAGCATTATCCGATGTTGTGCCGTTTCGCCTATCAATTCCTGAGTGACCGTGGACTGGCAGAAGAGATCGTTGACGATACAATCTTTTACCTTTGGGAACACCGACAAGAACTGGTTATCCATCATTCCATCAGATCCTACCTGATGATATCCGTAAAGAACCGATGCCTTAATGAGTTGCATTCCTTAAGGCACCGTTCGCAGATGGCTTTCTCCTCGATCACTAATCAAGAGAACTGTGAGTTCCTTGATGCGGTCTTTGTAGATGACCAGCATCCCATGGGGATGTTGATCGAAAAAGAATTGGAGGAACGTATCCGTTTCCATATCAACACGCTGCCCGAGGAGTGCCGCAGGGTTTTTGTCATGAGTAGGTTTGAGAACAAGAAATACCGTGAGATCGCCGATGAACTGGGCATCTCCATCAATACCGTGAAGTACCATATGAAGAATGCCTTGGCCTATTTGGAAAAACATCTGGATCCTTATATGCGGACTGTTCTCCTTGTACCGTTCTTAGATTTCTTGAGTTGAAATTCTTCACTCTTCATTTTTATCATCATCTCACTACCCAAAAAGTGGTGGGATTTGTCATTTATACAGATAACGTTATGATGATGAGTGAAGAAGTACTTCAACAAGTAGATGCGTGGATATCCCTATATATAAATAAGGAGATATCCAAACCGGATTTTGAGTCATTGAAAGCTTTCGTGCAGACCTCTGCGGAGAACCGTGAGTATGTGCGGAAAAAACTGGAGGTGGCCCTATCCGCAGGGTTGGCTGGCTCCAACAAAGACGACTTTGATATCGACAGGGCCTTTGAACGTTTTGAGTCAAGGGTCGTTGAACATCAACAGTTGCAACAGCGTTTCCTCAGATACAGAAAACGTACGATGTGGTTGGCAGCTGCAGCCGTACTCCTTCTTATCTTATTGCCCTTAGGATCTTATTGGCGAGGTGGTAATGATGTGAAGGAGAGTTTTGCGGATATGGAGGTTGTCACGGCTAACGGTTCCAATACCCGTCTGACTCTGCCCGACGGATCTATCGTATGGTTGAATGCCGGTTCGAAGATTACCTACTCACAAGGTTTCGGTGTGGATAACCGTCAGTTGAGTCTTGAGGGTGAGGGCTATTTCGAAGTGGAGCACAATGAGGAGATTCCTTTTGAGGTGAAGACGGATGATGTGAACCTGCGTGTATTGGGTACCCAGTTCGACTTCCGCAACTACAAGGAAGATGCTACGGTAACGGTCAGTCTGATCCGTGGTAAGGTGTTCCTGGACAATAACCATAACGACCAGTCGTTTGAGTTGAGTCCTAATGAGAAAATGACTTTCGACAAGTCGACCAAGCAGATGACGAAGAGCAGTTCTAATGCCGTACGCTCCAACTCCTGGACACATCATGTGATAGCCTTTGATGATGAGCCCTTGCAGCAGATTGCCAATGACCTGATGCGTGCTTATAATGTGAAGATAGAGATTGCCGACAATCTCAAGTCGATTACTTTCTATGGCAGCTTCAATCGTGAGAGCGACAGTATAGAGGATATCCTCAATGCCTTGTCAAAGGCCAATCAGATGAAGTATAAATACCAAAATGGAAAATACATTCTGTACAAATAATAACCAAATAATATTTACTAAATCTAAAAAGTACAATGAATTTCATTAAAAAAGCAGTAATGCTATGCATTGCAGTTGTCTGTTTCCATGTTACCGTCATGGCACAGAACATTACGATGAAAGCTTCTGGTATCACCGTGAAGCAGGCCATCGAAGAACTGCAACAGAAATCTGGTTATTCATTTGTGTTTTCTAATTCAGTGCTTAACACGAACCGCAAGGTGAATATCGACCTGAAGAATGCGGGCGTGGACAAGGCCGTTCGTCAGATTATCAAAGGACAGGACGGACTGGATTATGAGATACAAGGAAAAACCATTGTTATTAAGAAAGCTTCGGCTAACGCTCCTGCAGCGACAAAGCAGGCGGGGGAGACCAAGCGTATCAGTGGTAGAGTCGTAGACGCTAACGGCGAGGCCGTTATCGGTGCGACAGTGAAAGAACCCGGAAGCAGCACCGGTGCGATTACCGATATCGACGGTAACTTCACCATCAGCGTGCCCGACAATGCTGTGCTGGAGATCAGCTACGTGGGATTTGACTCCCAGGAGGTGAAGGCCCAGAACGGTATGACGATCACGATGAGTGAGAACGCACAGCTTCTCAACGAGGTAGTCGTAACGGCTCTCGGTATTAAGAAAGAGAGCAAGGCCCTGTCGTATAACGTACAGGATGTGAAGGCTGCTGAGATCGTAGGTGTCAAGGATGCCAGTTTTATGAATGCCTTGGCAGGTAAGGTGGCCGGTGTTCAGATCAATGCCAGTTCTTCTGGTATCGGTGGCGGTACCAAGGTGGTGATGCGTGGTAACAAGTCTATCAGTGGCAACAACAACGCCCTGTATGTGATCGACGGTATCCCTATGCCGCTGCTGCAGACCACACAACCTACCAACCACTGGGAAGGTATGGGACAGTCGGGTGACGGTGCTTCTATGATCAACCCCGATGATATTGAGTCTATCTCTGTGCTCAGTGGTGCTGCCGCATCAGCTCTTTATGGTAGTGATGCGCAGAATGGTGTGATTATGATCACGACCAAGCGTGGTACAGCCAATGAGACACGCGTAACATATTCAAACAATACCTCTTTCTTCTCTCCGTTCGTAACACCTGAGTTCCAAAATACTTACGGTGCTGCTGTGGGTGAGTTTGCCGCATGGGGTGCTAAGATGAAAGAGCCCAGCAGCTATGATCCCCTGGATTTCTTCCAGACAGGATGGAACACTACCAACTCAGTAAGTCTTTCTACCGGTAACGACAAGAACCAGACATTCCTTTCTCTGGCCGCTACCAATGCTGAGGGTATCGTAGAGAATAACACGCTGAATCGTTACAACCTGGCTATCCGTAATACCAGCAGTATGCTGAACGATAAGCTGAAGCTCGACTTGGCTGCTATGTATATGAATATCCGTGAGAACAACATGGTATCAGAGGGTCAGTATATGAACCCTATCATCCCGGTTTATCTGATGGCTCCCAGTTATTCATTGGCTACCTATCAGTCGTTCGAGATGTATGATACCAGTCGTGAGTTCAAGACACAATACTGGCCATGGGGTGAGCAGGGTCTTGGTATGCAGAACCCGTATTGGGTGATCAACCGTGATAACCTGACCAATCACAAGAACCGTTTCTTGGTAAGTGGCGGACTGACATACGAGATAGCAAAAGGATTGACACTGGCTGCTCGTGCCAAGATGGACTATACCTCTGGTATCTATGAGAAGAAATATGCAGCTTCTACCGATGGCGTCTTTGCCAAGAAGTTCGGTTTCTATGGAAAGAACGATGATACAACCCGTCAGTTGTACGGTGATGTGATGCTTAATTTTGACCAGCGTTTTGGTGACTTCTCTCTGAACGGTGCTTTAGGTACGAGTATTCAGGATCTGGATTACAAGTTCTTCAGCATTGAGGGTGACCTGAACTCTGTTGCTAATAAGTTCTCTTTCAACAACCTGAGTACTACCGGTCTGAAGAGATCACAACTGACCTACCACGATCAGACACAGTCTATCTTCGCTACCGCACAACTCGGTTGGCAGAGCAAACTGTATCTGGATTTGACAGGACGTATCGACTGGGCTTCTGCCTTGGCAGGTACTGACAAGAGTTTTGTGGCATATCCTTCTGCCGGTCTTACCGCTATCCTTACCGACCTGATCCCCGGCCTGCGCGACAATCGCGTACTGTCGTTCCTGAAAGTTCGTGGATCATACAGTGAGGTAGGTAACGCTCCAAGACGTTTCGTGCCCTTCCAGACTTATCCGTTTGAGTCGGGTACTCCTACCACTTCTACCACCTATCCTAACAGTGATATCAAACCAGAGCGTACCAAGGCCTGGGAAGTAGGTGTGGAGTCACACTTCTGGGGAAACAAAGTCAATCTGAACGTTTCTCTCTATAAGACATCTACCTATAACCAGCTGTTCAACCCGACACTGTCTTCAGCATCTGGTTACAGCAGCATCTATATCAATGGCGGTCGTGTAGATAATAAAGGTATTGAGTTGGCACTGACCCTGAACCAGCCACTCGGACAGGTTAACTGGTCGTCTACCTATACCTATACCATCAACCGTAATAAGATCAAGAAACTGTTGTCACCGACAACTCTTCCTGACGGACAGGTCGTTTCTCAGGATCATCTCGATCTGATCAACCTGAAGAATGTGAAGAGCATGCTGACAGAGGGTGGTTCTATGGGCGACCTCTATGTAACAGCACTCTATCTCGATGATCATCATAAGGTATATGTCGACTACCAGACCAATGAGGTGATGGTCGACGGTAATGCCGGTCCTTACAAGGATGGCTTTATCTATGCCGGTAACGCTGCTCCTAAGTATATGATGAGCTGGCGTAACAGTTTCGACTGGAAGGGATTGTCATTGAGCTTCCTCGTTAATGCCCGCGTAGGTGGTGTGGGTGTATCCCTCACACAGGGCTTGATGGATGTCTATGGAACATCCAAGACAACTGCTGATGCTCGTGACGCTGGCTTCGTTTTGGTTAACGAAGGACCGGTTCCTGCTATCCAGAAGTACTACCAGACCGTGGGTAACAGCGTAGGTGCCAACTATGTATACAGTGCTACCAACGTTCGTCTGGCAGAACTCTCGTTAGGTTATGACATACCTGTTAAGAAAGTGATTCCTTGGATCAAGGGCTTGAACGTAGCGTTCACCGCACGTAACCTGCTGATGTTCTACTGCAAGGCTCCTTACGATCCGGAGTTGACGGCTTCTACAGGCAATGGCTTCGATGGTATGGACTATTTCATGCTCCCGAGCACACGTAACATGGGATTCTCTGTAAAAGTTAACTTCTAAAGAATAGTTTACGACAATGAAAAGTATATCAATAAATAAGACAATACTCAGTGGATGGGTGCTTGCATGTGCCGTTTTATTCACCGCTTGTACAGACAGCTTTGAGAAGTGGAATATCGATCCCAATGCTGCCACTGAGGAGGATATGACTCATGACAACCTGAATACAGGTGCTTACTTGACTCAGATGGAGCGTGGCATCTTTATCGTAGGTGAGAATCTGGGTGGTAGATATCAGGAGGTGCAGGCTCTGGAGGGTGATCTCTTCGCCAGCTATCTCGCTACTATCACGACATGGGGTTACACCACCTATCATAATGATCACTACTCACTCTATAGCGATTGGTATGACAAACCATTCAATGATGCCTATACCAATGTGATGCAACCTTGGAAGAGCATCTGTGAGAAGACCGATGAGGGTTCTCCCGCACGTGCCTTGGCAACTATTATCAAGGTGTTCGGTATGCACCGTGTTACCGATATGTACGGACCTATCCCTTACAAGTCATTCGGTTCTTCCGTACAGGCTGTATACGATTCTCAGAAAGATGTGTACTATCAGTTCTTCAATGAGTTGGATAACGCCATCTCCGTGCTGACCAGTTATGCTGAGAACAACTCTTCTGCCTATATGGCCGACTACGATAATGTCTACGCAGGTAATGTCTCTAAGTGGATTAAGTTCGCCAATACCCTGCGTCTGCGTCTGGCTATGCGTATCTCTAATGTTGATGAGGCTAAGGCTCGTCAGGAGGCTGCCGCTGCTATTAACCACAGTTTTGGTCTGATGGCTTCTGCTGATGATGACGCTGCCCTGCATCAGAGTTCTACACTGACCTTCCGTCACCCGTTGTGGGAGATCGGACAGAGCTTCAACGATGAGCGTATGAGTGCTACGATGGAGTGCTACCTGAAGGGTTACAATGATCCACGTATCAAGGCATACTTCCTCCCGACAGAGAATAATGGAGACTACAAGGGTGCCCGCAATGGTATGAGTCGTCCGAACAAAGACAACTACAAGGGTGTTACCTCTGCTCCGAATTTCACGCAGGGATCAGATATGCACTGGATGTATGCTGCCGAGGCTTACTTCCTCTTGGCTGAGGCTCAGTTGCGCTGGGGACTCGGTGATATGACCGCTCAAAAGTGTTACGAGACTGGTATTGCCACTTCGTTCGCCTCTGCTGGTGTCAGCGGCGCTTCTTATATCAGAGATAATACCAGTCTGCCACAGCCATCATTCACTGATGCTTACAGACGTTCTACCACGGATGTGAGCGGAATGTTGTCAAACCTGACGATTGCCTGGAATGAAGATGCCAGCAATGATGAGAAGATGGAGCGTATCATGATCCAGAAGTGGATCGCTCTCTATCCCGATGGTCAGGAGGCTTGGAGTGAGATGCGCCGTACCGGTTATCCGGGATGGGTACGTATCCAGAGTATGCAGACATCTGAGGTTTCTCAGAATGAGATGATCAGTCGTCTGAAATTCCCTACGACAGAGTATTCAAACAACTCTGACAATACCAAGGCTGCCGTAACATTGCTCGGTGGTGATGATAAGGCTGGCACCCGCCTGTGGTGGGATGTGAAGAGATAATGTGATGTACATTAATTAGTTAACAGAAAGATGAAAACATTAAAATATTTACTGACACTGGCATTCGTTGGCGGTATGATGGTAGCCTGTGATACCGATGTGGAAAACATCGAGATACAGAAGCCCTATACCTACAGTGATCTCTACTACCAGAATCTGCGCGATTTCAAAGCCAGCGACCATGAGATATCCTTTATGTGGTTCGCACAGTGGAGCGGACAGAACTCTATGGCCGTTCGTTTTACCGGACTGCCCGACTCACTGGATTTGTGTTCTATCTGGGGTGGTGGTATCCCCCCGAAGGAGAATACGCAGTTGTGGGAGGACCTTCGTTTTACCCAGAAGGTAAAGGGTACGAAGATGCTCTATGTGGCTATCGTCCGTTTAGGTGCTGAGGATGACTCACACGATTTCAAGAAGGTTCTTAACGAAGGACTTGCCATGCCCGAGGGTGAGGCACGTGAGGCTAAACTGAAGGAGGCTATCGATATGTATGCCTACTATTACCTTGATCAGGTCTTCGAGAACGACTTGGATGGCTTTGATGCCGACTATGAGCCGGATGGTGACTTCCTGAGTGGAAAGTACTTCACGATGTTCATCCAGAAGTTGGGTGAGTATATGGGACCGAATCCTAACCAATCAAAGGAGGAGCGCCTGAAACTTATCCAGGAGCGCTATGGCAAGGATGTGACAGACACCAACAAGTTGCTCTGTATCGATGTGTATGGCCGTGACGCTGATAAGGAGTGTGAGCCATATATCAACTACTATCTGATACAGAACTATGGTGGAGGCACACCGAGTCTCCGTCGTGACTTCCCTGCAGAGAAACATGTGTTCTGTGTAAACTGGGGTGACGACTGGCCCACCGACGGTACAAAACTGTATAATCAGGCACGTTGGGAACCGGCAACAGGAAGAAAGGGTGGCTTCGGCGCTTTCTACGGACAGCGTGACTACTTCGTACACGAGTATAACCCTGAGCCCTATCACCGTTTCCGTGAGTGTATCCAGATCCAGAATCCGGCCGTATATTAATTCATACATTAACGTTTAAGATTCATTACGATGAAAAAATATATTTATTTGTCATTAATCCTTTTGGGCGGACTTTTCACTGCTTGTACAGAAGGACCTGATTACAGCGACAAGGTGTTCGTGACAGGTACGCTGAGCAATGAGAAGATCAACTTCAATGTCTTCGGCACAACGAGTACAGGTATCACCATTACCTCTACGGCTAAGACCGAGACTCCTATCACAGCTAAGTTGGCACCCGCACCAGAACTGTTGGATGCATACAATGAGAAGATGGAGCGCAACTACCAGTTGCCGCCAGCAGACAGCTATTCTCTCAGTACCGACGTAGTGACGATCGAGGCTGGTAAATCGATCTCTACACCTGTGGTGATCACTGCTCAGGCAGACAAACTGAAAGACGGTGTGTCATACTGTCTGCCCGTTACTATCCAGTCGTGCAACGGACAAGGTATCCTCGAGACCTCACGTACCGCTTATGTGGTCTTCGTTAAGGTGATCGAGACGAAGGTGGCACAGATGAACGGTGGCGCTTATTTCGATATTCCTTCATTCAATACACGTGATGGTGGTGACCTGTGGGCATTGAATGCCTTGACACTGGAATGTAAGGTTCGTCCTTCTAACCTGTCATCTTCATTGGCCGAGAGTTCTATCAACCCGATCATGGGTAGTCATGAGAGTCTGCTGCTGCGCTTCGGTGACGGTTCAAACATCCCCGCTAACAAACTGAA
>CADBSW010000177.1 GCA_902797505.1 uncultured Prevotellaceae bacterium
ACCGTAGCATGGGGTGGTGACGTGAGCGAGGAAGGCTTCACCCGTAACGGACTGGCATTGGCATACGACACCAAGAAAGCTCAGGAGCTCACAGGCTCTGACCAGGCTCGTTGGTTGAAGCTGAGTCCTGCACAGAAGAAGAACGCCATCGACTCTCTCGGTGTTGACGCTCCGGAGATCGTTCCTACACAGGAGATGCGCCAGGAAGGTTTCGACAACTGGGAACTGACCGACGACCACGGTATGCACATCTATGGTGTTGCCAAGGACCAGAACGGTAAGGAATACTACATGGTAAAGAACTCATGGGGTGAGACAGGTGCCTACAAAGGAACCTGGTACATGAGCAAGGCATTCATCGCTGCCAAGACCATGGACTTCATGATCAACAAAAACGCCATTCCTAAGGACATCAGAAAGAAATTAGGCATCTAATTTGTAATAAACACATAAAAAAAAGGCCATTTGAACAATTTTTATTTGTCAAATGGCCTTTTTCTTATTTTTTTTTCTTAATTTTACACCGAATATTGTGCGCTTACACCAAAGCACACCGTTTCATTGCGTCAAGAAGAAAATAAATAACAATATAAATGCATTTCAAATGGAATTACCAATCACCTACTCCAGAAGAAAAGAAAGCGGCTGAGTCCCTTGCATCCAAAATGGGAATCAGTGTCATACTGGCACAGATTCTCATCAAGAGAGGCATCACCACTGAGCCCGCCGCTAAAAGATTCTTCCGACCTCAGTTGGGCGATCTGATCAATCCATTCCTGATGAAGGATATGGATGTGGCAGTGGAAAGGCTGAACGATGCCATGGGGCGCAAAGAACGTATCATGGTGTATGGTGATTACGACGTTGACGGCTGTACTGCCGTTGCTTTGGTGTATAAGTTTCTGCAGCAATTCTATTCGAATATCGACTACTATATTCCCGACAGATATGAGGAGGGATATGGTGTGAGCAAGAAAGGAATAGATTTTGCGCATGAGACGGGTGTGAAATTAATTATTATTCTCGATTGCGGTATTAAGGCGATCGAGGAGATTGCCTATGCAAAGAGTCTGGGTATCGACTTCATCATCTGCGACCATCATGTGCCCGATGAGGTGATGCCCGACGCTGTAGCTATTCTCAATCCGAAACGTGAGGACGACAGTTATCCCTTCAAGCATCTCTGCGGATGCGGGGTGGGATTTAAGTTCATGCAGGGCTTTGCCAAGAACAACGGCATCCCCTTCTCACAACTGATCCCCCTACTCGACTTCGTAGCTGTGAGCATCGCGGCCGACTTGGTGCCTGTAACAGAGGAGAACCGAATCCTGGCGTATCACGGATTGAAGCAGATCAACCAGAATCCCACCATCGGACTGAAGGCTATCATCGATATCTGCGGTCTGAGTGGCAGGGAGTTGTCGATGAGTGATATCGTCTTCAAGATCGGTCCGCGTATCAATGCCTCCGGACGTATGGAGAACGGCAAGGAGAGCGTTGACCTGTTGATCGAGAAAGACTATAACCTCGCCTTGGACAAGGCCCGTCATATCAACGAATATAACGAGCAGCGCAAGGATATCGACAAGCAGATGACTGAGGAGGCCAACCAGATCGTGGCAAGGATAGAGACTCAGAAGCGCCACTCCAGCATCGTGTTGTATGATGAGAACTGGAAGAAGGGTGTCATCGGCATCGTGGCCTCACGACTGACGGAAATCTACTATCGTCCTACCGTCGTGCTTACCCGTGACGGCGACTATGCCACAGGATCTGCCCGCAGCGTGTCGGGATTCGATGTGTATACCGCCATCAAGAACTGCCGTGACCTGTTGCTCAACTTCGGTGGACATACCTATGCGGCCGGACTGACCCTGAGATGGACGGATGTGCCGGAGTTCAGAAGACGTTTCCAGAAGTATGTGGAAGAGCATATACAGCCAAGACAGACAGAGGCTATGCTGGATATCGACTCGGTGATCGACTTCAAGGATATCACGAGGAAGATGCACAACGACCTGAAGCGTTTCGGCCCCTTTGGGCCCAGCAACCAGAAACCCCTGTTCTGTACTATTGGTGTATACGACTTCGGCACCAGCAAGGTGGTAGGAAGGGATCAGGAGCATATCAAACTGGAGTTGGTGGATTCCAAATCCAACAATGTCATGAACGGTATTGCCTTCGGCCAGAGCGCCTCTGCCAGATATATCAAGAGCAAACGCTCGTTCGACATCGCCTATACCATAGAGGATAATATCTTCAAACATAATGATGTGCAACTGCAGATAGAAGACATCAGACCGACGGAAGACGAACAAATTGGATAGATACCAGCAGATACTCAAGGAGTACTGGGGCTACGATGATTTCCGTGGCATCCAGCGAGAGATTATCGACAGCATCACCGCAGGCAGAGACACCTTAGGACTCATGCCTACCGGTGGTGGTAAGTCGATAACCTTTCAGGTGCCTGCCATTTCGAAAGAGGGTGTCTGTCTGGTCATCACCCCGCTCATTGCCCTGATGAAAGACCAGGTAGATCATCTGCGTAACAACGGGGTGCTCGCCGCAGCTATCTATAACAGCATGAGCAGACAGGAGATCATCACCACACTCGACAATGCCATTCTCGGTGGGGTGAAGATCCTGTATATCTCACCAGAGAGACTCTCCTCAGAACTGTTCATCAAGAAGCTTCAACATATCCCCGTAAGTTTTATTACGGTAGATGAAGCCCACTGCATCAGTCAGTGGGGGTACGACTTCCGTCCCTCCTACCTGAAGATCGCTGAGGTAAGGACCCTCAAGCCCGATGTGCCGATCCTGGCACTCACCGCCACAGCCACGCCGGAGGTGATCAAAGATATTCAGCATCAACTGCAATTCCGCGAGGAGAATGTCTTCCGCATGAGTTTTGCCAGAGATAATCTCTCTTATGTCGTACGCCAGTCGAACGATAAGGAAGAAGAACTGCTGCATATCTTACGATCGGTAAATGGATGCTCGATCGTCTATGTACGTAACCGAAAGAAGACCAAGGAGATAGCTGATTATCTCTTAAAGAATGGCATCAGCGCCTTAGCCTATCATGCGGGATTAGACAGCACGCTGCGTGACGAGCGTCAGCAGATGTGGCAAGGGGATAAGGTGCGGGTAATGGTAGCCACCAATGCCTTCGGTATGGGTATTGACAAACCCGATGTGAGAACCGTGATACATCTCTCTTGTCCAGATTCCTTAGAGGCTTATTTCCAAGAAGCAGGTCGTGGAGGAAGAGACGGCAGACGGTCGTATGCCGTATTACTCTACAACGACAGCGACCGCAGGAAACTGCAGCGAAGGGTAACCGATAACTTCCCCGACAAGGACTATATTAAAAAGGTGTACGAACATCTGGCATACTATTATCAGATAGGCATGGGAATGGGAGCCGGTGCCGCCTTTGAGTTTAATATGGATGAGTTCTGTCAGAACTTCAAGCATTTCCCCACGCAGGTGGAGTCGGCTCTGAAGATCCTGGAGCGTGCCGGTTATATCGGTTATGATGAGGAGCGTGACAACAAGGCCCGACTCTGTTTTACCCTGTCGAGAAGTGAACTGAGCAGATTGGAGTCCTTATCTCCGAATGAGACGAACGTTATCACTACCCTACTGCGTAACTATGGCGGATTATTCTCCGACTTCTGTTATATCGACGAGTCGTTCGTTGCCAAGCAGGCACAGTTGACACCCCAACAGGTGTATATGATCCTGAAGAATCTGAGTAGCAAGCATATCCTGCGTTTTATCCCGCATAAGAAGACACCCTATATCACCTACCTGCAGCGAAGGGAAGATACGAAGAACATGATCATACCTAAAGAGGTGTATGAAGACCGGAAGAAGGAGTTTATCCAACGGCTGCAGTGGATGCTCAGATATGCCACCAACGACCATGAATGTCGTTCACAACAACTGTTGCGCTATTTCGGAGAGACCGACAGCCAGCCCTGTGGGCACTGTGATGTATGTATCGTCCGACGGAAGGATCATCTCTCTGCAGAGCAGTTGAAGCCTGCTCTCCAAGCCATCATCACCCTTTTAGACGATGGCAAGGAGCATCCCGTATATGAGCTTCACCAACTGACGATTGCCAAGGAGCAACTGGATACCGCCCTGGAATATCTCATCAACGAGGAGTATATTACCATGAACGACAGTTACATCACCCTTACTGCAGATCGACAGTCTCTAAGTCGTCTGGCACAATGATATTTCCCTCGAAATATTTTCCGGCTTCAGCCGTATAGTCTTCCCTGCGTGTTACTAACCGGTGATCCTCGGTATGATACAGCAAGAGGTTCTTGATGTGTAAGGATTGTGCGATCTTTCCTGCATCCATCGCCGTACTGTGATATTTCTCATATGGATGGAAGATATCGCGATCCTCATACAGACAGAAGGCCTCTAACATCAACCAGTCGGCATGCTCCACATAACGTTTACAGAGTGGATTATACGGTTCGTCACCCAGACATACCAATGATCGCCCATCATCCATCTGCATCCTGAAACCAAACTGTTTCTCCTTGTCTGAGCAAATATCGAAAGCCTGAAACGACATCTCTCCCACTTGGAAGGTATCGCCATCTTTCAACTCATGGAAGAAGATACGCTGTCCGATGTAATCATTATACTCCTTATGCATGGTCATCTGACAGATGGAAAAGAGCGTGTTCAACGCCTTGTCATGACTATACACATGCAGGCATCCCTCGTACTTACCTGCTATCATCTGCTGCATCACCAGGCGCACCACCCACACACATCCTAAGATATGGTCGGTATGAGCATGCGTAATAAAAAGATGATGGATATCTTTAAGAGAAATATTCACTTGCTCCAATTGCCGGAAGATTCCATTACCCCCGCCGGCATCCACTAAAAGATAATCGTGTTGGTTGCTGACGATAAAACACGTGTTATAACACGATGTCACCGTAGCATGTCCCGTTCCTAATATAATTAATTGATACTTCATATAATAATAAAGGTAAGAGAGTGGGATTTGTACCCACTCTCTTACACCTTATTTAATTGTTTTCCGGACGAAGCTTACGAACGGTGACACCTGTCTGCCACATCTCACTCTCGCGCATCGCCTTCAGTTCTTCATTCAGTTTCTCACGATAGTCGGGCTGTGAGTTCTTGTCGATAGATATCTGAGCCTCAACACCACTCTTTACCGACTCATACAACTGCTGCATCACCGGTTTGATCGCATCGTGGAAACGGGGTGCCCAATCCAAAGCGCCACGCTGGGCGGTTGTTGAACAGTTGGCATACATCCAGTCCATACCCTTCTCACCGAACAACGGACCAAGACTCTGGGTGAGCTCCTCTACCGTCTCATTGAATGCCTCGGATGGTGAATGACCATTCTCACGCAGCACCTCATATTGTGCCAACAGCAATCCCTGGATAGCACCCATCAGTGAACCACGCTCTCCGGTGAGGTCGGATGTAGCCTCACGCTCGAAGGTAGTCTTGAACATATATCCGGCACCGATACCGATACCAAAGGCGATCGTCTTCTCCTCAGCCTTGCCAGAGGCATCCTGATAAACAGCATATGAGCAGTTCAGTCCGCGACCCTCGCAGAACATCGTGCGCAAAGAGGTACCAGAACCCTTGGGGGCAACCATGATCACATCCACATCCTCTGGGGGAACCACGCCTGTGCGATCGCTCCAGTTGATGGCGAAACCATGACTGTAATACAATGTCTTACCTTTTGTAAGATATTTCTTCAGAGTTGGCCATACCTGTATCTGTCCGGCATCAGACAGTAACATACAAAGAATAGTACCCTTCTCTGCAGCCTCCTCGATAGAGAAGAGTGTCTTACCAGGTACCCAACCATCGACAACAGCCTTGTCGTAGGTCTTACCCTGACGCTGTCCGACAATCACATTAAAGCCATTGTCACGAAGGTTACAAGCCTGTCCAGGACCTTGTATACCATAACCAATCACTGCGATAACCTCATCTTTCAGCACTTCACGTGCTTTCTCCAATGAGAACTCTTTACTGGTGACTACTGTTTCCATGACGCCACCGAAATTCATTTCTGCCATAAAATATAATTAAAGTTTATTTATAAATGTCACTTTACTTCTCACCACTTCCGTCGTATCATCCTTACAGATACGTACGCAGAAGCTGTTTTCCTCTGCAGGCTCCATATAGAAAGACAACACATCACCCTGATGAGCCTCAGCCACATAAGCCACGTCGAAACGTCGGATGCGGTATTGCTCATACCACTTCAGATCCCATAAGTCGAGCACATGCTCGATATACTTCACAGAGTTGATATGTCCGTTGATATCCACATCACTATAACCGGTCTCCATCGTACGCACCAACTTTGCCTGATCATCCATCTTCACACGCGACAACTTGCTCATCGGATTCTGTTTCTCCGGCTCAATCCACTCCATCAACGCGCCATTGTTGATATCCAACAGATTACATGGCTGACGGGTCTCTGTATCAATCATCGCCCAGATGCTTCGTCCATAACCGTACACCTTCTGGTCATCCTCACTGACAACCCGGAAATTACGGTTGGTGAAATAACGCATCGCACTCTCTACCCATGTCTCCACACAGAATTTATCGTACTCGCGGGGCATCTCATCCATCTCTATGGCAAGGCGTGAGAGCACCCACGTCTTATTCACCGTATTCAGATAGGTCATGCCGAATCCTCTGTCACGACTGTGGAAATCAGCCGCATTCAGCATGTGATTACCCAGATGGCTCATAAACAGTTCATGACTGAAATCACAATGGAACGGCGAAGCCATCTCTAAATACCGTCCTACTTTATTCATCTTCATATATATACTTTTGGTTATTAGTTGTATCTATTCAACAAGCAAGCGCCGTCTTCGTTCCTGCTCCTCCAGGAAGTCTGACACCTGCTCTACTGTACTTCGTGTCACGGCAATACGACCCGAGCGGGTGTACTGCAGCACACAGTTATATTTATTCAAGGCATAATACAATGCCGTAATATCTTCTGTCATACCAGACAACATCACCGAACAGAAGGTGGGGTTCACCTCCATGATATGGGCATCAGCCTTACGGATCATACGCGATATCTCAGGGTTGTTCAGCACCTCGGAAGTAGACAGCTTATACAATCCTACCTCCCGGATAAACAACTGATCGTCCGTATAATAACTGGCCTTGATCACATCGATCTTCTTCTCTATCTGTTTGGTAATCTTAACGATCTGATCCTCATCACTCCATGCCGTGATGGTGTATTTATGTACACCGGGAATACTCGAGGCCGACACATTAAGACTCTCGATATTCACCTGTCTGCGTGTGAACACGGCCGTTATCTGGTTCAGGATACCGGCAATATTCTCTGAATATACCAACAGGGTAAACAAACTATTATCTTTCATACGCTAAACATGTATCTCCAACAGCATATCACCAATATCACATCCCGGAGGTGTCATCGGCAGGATATCATCATCATCCAGAATCACACATTCCAGGATATAAGCACCTGGGGTATTCAACATCCTTTCCACGGCTGCCGATAAGTTCTCACGCTGATACACCAACTCATACGGTATCTTATAGGCTTGGGCGATGAGCTCGTAGGCGGGGTTCTTCATCTTGGTAAACGACTTACGTCTCTCAAAGAACATATCCTGCCACTGACGGACATTTCCCAGGTAATGGTTATTCAGCATAATCATCTTAATAGGACGCTCATGCTCCATAATCGTACCTAACTCTTCCATACACATCTGGAAACCGCCGTCACCCATAAAGCAAAGCACCATACGATCGGGATTGCCGTAAGTGGCACCGATGGCAGCTGGCATACCATAACCCATGGTGCCCAAGCCACCACTCGTACACAGACTGCGCTTATGGACAAACCGTGAATAGCGGGTGGTGAAGAGCTGGTTCTGTCCCACATCGGTAACGACGATCGCTTCTCCCTTCGTCTGTTCTGCCACCTCGTTCACCACTTCTCCCATCAACAGCATACCTTCCTTCGGATGGATGGCCGGTTCGATCACCTTCGTCTGCTCTTGTTTCATCAGGGGGATGAAAGAAGCCTTCCACTCATCGTGTTTCTTTTCTTCCAACAAGGCAGTGATGGCAGGTAGTGACAACTTACAGTCGGCCACCACAGCCACATCGGTCTTTACATTCTTGTCTATCTCACTCTTATCGATATCCAGATGAATAATCTTTGCTTGCTTGGCGTAGGTCTTGAGATTTCCAGTCACTCGGTCGGAAAAACGCATACCGATAGCAATCAGCACATCACACTCTTGTTCTTTCTTGTTAGGAGCATAGTTGCCATGCATACCCAGCATACCGATATTCAGCGGATGATTACACGACAAGGCACTCAAGCCCAACATCGTACGACCGGCAGGGATATCAGCTTTCTCCAAGAATGCCTTCAACTCCTCATGGGCATCACCCAGTTCTACGCCCTGTCCTACCAAGGCCAAAGGACGTTGTGCATGGTTGATCATATCGGCAGCCTTTCTTACGGCTTCCTCATTGAGTGTCGGAGAGGGAACATACGACCGCACGAAATTCACTTTCGTCGGATTGTATTCAATCTTCTCTACCTGCGCATTCTTGGCAAAGTCGAGCACCACAGGTCCTGGGCGCCCACTCTTGGCAATAAAGAAGGCTCTGCTGACAGCCCATGCGATATCCTCAGCACGGCGTATCTGGTAACTCCACTTACTGATCGGTTGTGACACACCTACGAGATCCACCTCTTGAAAAGCATCTGTTCCCAACGAGGAGATGGGTACCTGACCGGCTATCACGACAATAGGCGTACTGTCCATCATCGCATCGGCAACACCTGTCAGGGTGTTGGTAGCTCCCGGTCCACTGGTAACCAGCGCTACACCCACCTTTCCACTCACACGGGCATAACCCTCGGCAGCATGAGCGGCAGCCTGTTCGTGGCGCACCAAGATATGCTCAAAGGCTTTCTTCTCTCCACGGGTATAGTCGTAGAGCATGTCATATACGGGCATAATAGCGCCACCCGGATAGCCGAAGATCGTCGTTACACCTTCAGCCTTGAGGGCGCGCATCATCACCTCAGAACCTGTTATCATTTCATTATCCATATCAATCTTTCTTTTTACCTCTACCCACCAAGATAATCGCTATCGTGGATCAATCGATGATTCTCACACCGCCTTTGTCTGCCGAACTCACGCTATGTGCGTATGCCCGCAGCGCCTTGCTGACAACACGCTGTCGCTTCAACGGTTGTTGCTCGCGTGCGGCAAGTTCTTCATCAGTCAGTCTTACTTCTATCTTTCTACTGGGGATATCAATGACGATGATGTCTCCATCCTTGATCTTTCCTATATTTCCACCCGACGCTGCCTCTGGAGAGATATGTCCGATACTCAAACCGGAGGTACCACCCGAGAATCGGCCGTCGGTAATCAGTGCACATTCCTTTCCCAGGTGCATACTCTTGATATACGAGGTGGGATAAAGCATCTCCTGCATACCCGGTCCACCCTTAGGTCCTTCGTGGGTGATAACCACGCAATCACCGGCCTTCACCTGTCCGCCTAAGATACCGTCGCAAGCATCTTCCTGCGAATCGAATACTTTAGCAGGACCCTCGAAATGCCACAGACTCTCGTCTACACCAGCGGTCTTCACCACACAACCGTCTTGTGCGATATTTCCAAACAACACCGCCAAGCCACCGTCTTTCGTATAAGCATGCTCCAGATCACGAATACATCCGTTTGCACGATCGGTATCCAAGGAGGGATAACGCTCGCTCTGAGAACCCATCTTCGTAGAGAAACGATAAGCGGGAGCACCAAAATAAATATGTCGGGGATCAGCAGCATCAAATTGCCCCTCATCTGTAATATCATATTTCTCGAGTTGTTCACCAAGTGTCTTGCCATCCACACGCATACAGTCAGGATTGATCAATCCACCCTTCTGCAACTCACGGATAATACCTAAGATACCACCGGCACGCCCACACTCCTGAACAGAGTATTTCTGGGTATTCGGCGCCAACTTACAGAGACAAGGAACCTTCCTCGACAGCTGGTCGATATCCTGCATCTTAAAGTCAACCCCTGCCTCTTGTGCCACGGCAAGCAGATGAAGCACCGTATTGGTACTTCCACCCATGGCTATGTCCAATGTCATGGCATTCATGAATGCCTCTCTTGTGGCGATGCTCCGTGGCAGCACACTTTCGTCACCTCTTTCATAGTAGGCATAAGCATTCTCCACCACCTGACGGGCTGCAGCCTTGAACAACTCTATACGATCGGCATGAGTAGCGAGGATCGTGCCATTACCGGGCAACGACAAACCGATAGCTTCCGTCAGGGAGTTCATTGAATTGGCCGTGAACATTCCCGAACAACTGCCGCAACCCGGACAAGCACAACGCTCGATCTCACGGATATCCTCATCCGACATCTCAGGATCGGCACCCTTCACCATAGCAGTGATCAAGTCAGCATTCTCACCGCGCCACCTACCGGCTTCCATCGGACCACCCGAACAGAACACCGTTGGGATATTCAGTCGCATGGAGGCCATCAGCATACCAGGAGTCACCTTGTCACAATTAGAGATGCAGATCATAGCGTCTGCCTTATGGGCATTTACCATGTATTCTACCGAGTCGGCGATGATATCTCTCGAAGGTAAGGAATAAAGCATACCATCATGTCCCATCGCGATACCATCGTCAATGGCGATGGTGTTAAACTCGGCCGCATAACAACCCATACGCTCAATCTCTTCCCTGACGATCTGTCCAATCTCGTGAAGATGCGTATGACCGGGAACAAACTGCGTAAAAGAATTGACCACAGCAATGATGGGCTTGCCAAACTGTTCCTGTTTCATACCGGTGGCTACCCACAAAGCACGGGCACCAGCCATTCTTCTACCTTCTGTGCATACAGCACTCCTCAGTTGATGTTTCATCCTTTTACCTTACTTATTTAAAAATTAGCTGCAAAGATAGTCAGTTTTATTTATTTTACCAATAAATCTTTGTGTTTTTTAATAAAAATGCACGAATTCATAACTTAAAACAAGCATATACTTCATTTTCAAAAGAAACCAGAACCATATACCAATCGCTATCGTTTCCACTTTTCAACTTTCACCTTTGTCATTTTTCATTCCCCTTTCCATAAAATAATTATCAATTATCAATTATTAATTATCAATTTCTTTGTACCTTTGCAATCAATAACTGACATTCGGGGACTGGCTCTGCCCGTAGGGGTGCCTGTCCCTGCCAATGAACGATACTATTATGGGAAAAATTATCCTGATCACAGGAGGACAACGCTCAGGGAAAAGCGCCTACGCCGAAAAACTGGCACTCAGTCTCTCCGATCATCCTGTTTACCTCGCCACCGCCCATATCTGGGATGAGGAATTCCGGCAGCGGGTGAAGAAGCACCAAGATCGCCGCGGGCCTCAATGGACAAACATCGAGGAAGAGAAATTCCTTAGCAGGCATGACATCACTGGCCGAGTAGCAGTCATCGACTGCATCACGCTCTGGTGCACCAACTTCTTCTTCAAGCAGGGAGCTCCCGAGTGGGAGCAGCCTACCGTCGAACAGGCTCTACAAGAGATATCCAGTGAGTTCGATCACTTCACCCAGCAGGATGCCACCTTCATCTTCGTTACCAACGAGATAGGCAGTGGCGGTGTGAGTCCTGACCCTATCCAGCGGCGGTTCACCGATCTGGAGGGATGGATGAACCAGCATGTGGCAGCCAAGGCTGATGAGGTAGTGCTGATGGTTAGCGGTATCCCCATGAAAATCAAGGGGTAACATCTTCCCTATATCAAACAAACGAATCATGAGAACATTCTATATTGAAACACCCAACGAAGAAATTCGTTCACAGATAATAGATAAGATCAACAACCTGAATAAGCCCAAGGGGTCACTGGGGAGATTAGAGTCGTTGGCAGAGCAGATCTGTATGATACAACAAACCCTGTCGCCTGCCCTCACCCACCCCTGTCATCTGCTCTTCGGCGGCGACCATGGTATCGAGCGTGAGGGAGTAAGCGTATCGCCAAGGGATGTCACCTGGCAACAGATGCGTAACTTCACCAAGGGCGGTGGCGGCGTCAATATGTTCTGTCGGCAGCATGGCTTCACCTTATATATAATAGATATGGGAGTGGACCATGATCTGACGGATAATCCGATTATCATCAACCGGAAGGTGGCACGCGGCACACGCAACTTCCTCTATGAGCCAGCCATGACCGATGAGGAGTTTCAACAAGCCATCGAAGCAGGTTGTGAGATGGTGGATCGCTGCTATGACGATGGGTGTAACATCATCTGCATGGGTGAGATGGGTATCGCCAACACCTCACCGTCCAGCATCTGGATGCACCTCTTCGGTAATATCCCACTCGACGAGTGTATCGGCGTGGGTGCCGGACTCAACAATGCCGGACTGCAACATAAACGTGAGATCCTGCACCAGGCAGTGGAGCGTTTCAATGCACAGGACATCACCGATACCGAATATACCATCCGTTACTTCGCCGGCTTCGAGATGGTGGGCGCCATCGGCGCCATGCTGAGGGCCGCGGAACACGGAATGATCGTGATGGTGGATGGCTTTATCATGACAGCCTGCATGCTGGCAGCCTCCCGACTCTATCCGGAGATTCTCCACTATGCCGTTTTCGGCCATTGCGGTGATGAGGGTGGGCACCGTCGGATGCTCGATCTGATGAATGCCCAGCCCCTGCTCCACCTCGGTTTACGACTGGGTGAAGGCACCGGTGCTCTCTGCGCCTACCCCCTGATAGACAGTGCTGTGCGCATGGTCAATGAGATGAACAACTTCCAGAATGCCAAAATCACCAAGTACTTCTGATGTTGCTCCGCAACAAGTGCATAGTGCATGGTGTCATTATTGCCATTGACCGCAAAAGGGCTGCGATAGCGGGAGGGGAAAGCAACAGATACAGCGATTGAGTACGGCGCCTTTGGCGGTGCGAGGACCTGTCTGAGCAAAGCGAGTCCCGCAGCACTGTACGAAGAGCTGTAATCTGTTTTGACCCGGAGCGTGCAGCGAGCTCTCTCTTGCTTCTTCTCTCTGGCGGAACAGAGAGAAGAAAGAAAAGAAATAAAGAATATTACAATTATGGAAATAAATATCGATCAGACACGATGGTGGCAACGTATCTACGCCGCTTTCATCTTCTTCACCCGACTGCCCTTGTGGCGTTGGTATGAACCGCCGAAGGAATGTTACCGTTCAGTGGTGGAACACTGGCCGCTCACGGGGTGGCTCACCGGTGGCGTGATGGCACTCGTACTCTACTTCGGCAACATGCTCTTCCCATGGCCCGTCACCGTTCTGCTCGCCATCCTCGCAAGAGTAATCCTCACAGGAGCCCTGCACGAAGACGGTTTGGCTGACTTCTGCGACGGTTTCGGTGGTGGAGGCAACGACCGTGAGCGCATCCTCACCATCATGAAAGACTCGCATATCGGCACCTACGGCGTGATCGGACTGATCCTCTATTTCGCCATGCTCTATACTTGTCTGTCGCTGATGATGCCCAAGACAGCCGCACTGGTAGTCTTTGCCGGTGATGCCTACAGCAAACTGCTGGCCGGACAGATCATCATGTTCCTGCCCTACGCCCGCACCGAGGCCACCAGCAAGGCACATAATGTGTACCGTAAGTTCAGCGTCAAAGCCGGCATCAGCCTCTTCCTGCAAGGCATCCTCCCACTCTGCCTGCTGCTCTACATCACCCGCTACGACCTCAATCTGCACTGGGATCTGCTCGTTTTCATCCCCTGCATCGTGATGTATTTCCTCTATTATATGATGCACCGCAAGATACGCGGTTATACAGGCGACTGCTGTGGCGCATTGGCACTACTCATCGAACTGGCATTCTATCTCACCGTCATCACCTTATTATAAATGGAAGTAACACTCATCAGACATACCAGCGTGGGGGTACCCAAAGGAACATGCTATGGATGGACTGACGTACCACTGGCCGACACCTTCACCGAGGAAGCCGAGAACACCAGACAACAACTCCAGGGACTCGTCTTCAACCAAGTATTCTCCTCACCACTCAGCCGGGCTCGTAAGCTGGCTGCCTACTGCGGCTATCCCAACCCCATCATCGACGAACGACTGAAAGAGATGAATATGGGCGACTGGGAGATGCGCACCTTCGACGAGATAGAGCGTAACGACCCGCATATCCAAGAGTGGTTCGATGACTATATGCACCAGCCCACCACCAATGGCGAGAGTTACCCGCAACTATACCAGCGCGTGAGCAACTTCCTCGATGAACTTCGCAGACAACCCTTCGAACACGTGGCCATCTTCGCACACGGCGGCGTACTCGTAAGCGCCGGAGTATATGCCGGAATCTTCCCCGCCGACAACCCCTTCCAATTCATGGTACCCTACGGCGGAATCATTCATATCACCATCTAAACGTCCCTGCTTATGAACAAGAGATATCTCCTTTTCGTACTCTTCATGATGTACCTCTCAGTAGCCGTAGCACAGCGACCGGCCTACGCGAAGATATCTCCATGGCTGCGCCACGCCACACGACAACAGGCATCATCACCCCACAAAATGAGGGGCAACAAGACAACACGCCCTTCGGTATGCGCCTTCATACGACTGACGGAAGAGAATCCCGAACTACTCTCGCAATATGGATGCAAGCCGCTGGCACAGTTCGGCAGTCTCTATATCGCCGACATACCACTCCATCAGCTCAGCGCACTGAGCAACCATCCGCAGGTAACGCGCATCGAGGCACAGCCATCGGGCACACTTACCCTCGACACCGCACGCACCATCGTGCAGATACCCGAGATACAGCATAGCAGCACCCAGTTGCCGCAAGCATACACCGGCAAGGGAGTCATCATGGGCGTGCAGGATGTGGGATTCGACCTCACACACCCCACCTTCCGCGACACCACCCTGCAAGAGTGCCGCATACGCCGCTTCTGGGATTTCGTCTCCAGCGACACTATCGGCAGCAGCCGTTATGTAGGAGCCGACTATACCACGCCCGAAGCCATCGCACAGTATGCCCACTCACGCGATGCCCAGATCATACAACACGGTTGTCACACCACCGGAATAGCAGCAGGCACCGGCTACAATACACCTTACCGCGGAGTAGCCTACGAGAGCGATCTCTGCTTGGTAAGCAACGCCGTAGTACAAGATACCGTTTTCATCAGGAAAGAAGACTTATATAAATTCACCAGTGCCACCGACGTGCTTGGTTTTAAGTATATCTTCGACTATGCCGAAGAACAAGGCAAACCCTGCGTCATCTCCTACAGCGAGGGCGATCGAGAGGATATCGACGGTGAGTGCCGACTCCTCTATGAGGCTCTTGACAGTCTGGTGGGGCCCGGCCGTATCCTTGTGGCATCAGCTGGCAACGATGGCAGTCACAATACCTACTTCCGCAAGGAGAAAGGCGAAGCAAGCAAAGGATCCTTCCTGCTACGATGGGGGAAAAATGACTACTTCCGCATCCGCACACGCGACAATCTCGACATGCAGTTCGTGGTATACGACCAAAACGGCCCCAGTGACACCCTGCGGCTCAACACCAATGATATCCTTGCGCAGAAAGATTCTCTGTGGCAAGATACCCTGCAGATGCGCGGCGTGACATTCACCTTCGATATCTGTGCCTATCACTCTACACTCGACAGTATGCTGGTGTACGACTACTACGTCACGTCCTCCGAACTTTTCGGCTACGACCACTTCATCTCATTCGAACTCATCGGCAACGAGGCAGAAGCAGAATTCCTTTTAGATAAGGGAGATCTGATTACCCGCGCTCTAAACCCCTCGCTCAACGCTGGCGACAACAGCCACTCCGTGCTCAGTCCGGGCAGCGCACCGCGCGTCATCTGCTGCGGAGCAACTGCCTATCGCTCCTCTTTCACCAACGCTATGGATAGGCGCGTCGTCAACAACTGGGGCAGCAATGGAGAACGAGGCGGATACTCCAGCATAGGCCCTACTCTCGACGGGCGCACCAAGCCCGACGTGGTGGCACCCGGCACCAACGTACTCTCAGCCATGAGCAGCTACTACCTCGAAGCCCACCCCACCGATACGAGCTACACCGTAGCCTACTCCGAATACAACGGCCGTCGGTACCCCTGGGCATCCGAAACAGGCACCTCCATGTCCACACCCATCGTAGCTGGCATTATCGCCTGTTGGCTGCAGGCACAACCCGATCTATCACCCGAGGATATCCTTGATATCTTCAGTCAGACATGTACACAACGTGAAGGATATACCTATCCCAACAACGAGTACGGCTACGGCGAAATCGATGCCTACAAAGGACTCCTGAAGATACTCAACCTGTCGGTCATCCCTTCCATCAGTCAGCAACAGCCACAGCGCGCACGTTTCCAACTGCAGGGCAACCAACTCACCATCCTTTTCCAACAACCCACCGCAGTCGCCGTGCACCTCACCCTCTACAACCTACAGGGACAGCCTCTGCAACAGCACACCATCACCATGGGCTCTACCAGCCACTCCATCACCCTGCCATTCCCACAAGGAGTATATGCCGTACAACTCACCAGCAGCGACCCCACCCTACAAGGCTCCACGCTGATTAGACTTTAGTGTAGAGTTTTTAAAGTGAAGAGTGTAGAGTGTAAAGTGTAGAGTTATGATTAGCCCGTAAGGCGACACTGCATAGACGGGGGTGTCAAACCCCGTATCACTCAGGGACAGGCTCTGCCCGAAGGGGTGCCTGTCCCTGCAAAAGGTTAACCAACAACTACCAAGGCCATATTCCACCCCCAAATGGTCCATGACCGAAAATATCTGGAGTATCGTCATATGATGATACTTTCGAAATCGTATATATGATAAGTAATATACATGAGATAAATACGGAAAGGCATCCGATAAAAGAATAATCAATGGTATTTATTAATACGATACCAATAATAAAACCAATAAATGATGCAACCAATAAATATTTCCTCATGATGTTTTTTTGCAAATATAATCAAAAAATATTAACTTCAGCCGCCATCTCCATCTCCTCCTTGGGTAGTTCATCAGGGACAGGCTCTGCCCGAAGGGGTGCCTGTCCCTGCAAAAGGTTGATCATCGAAACATTTACAATACTATTGAGGATTACAAATCCTCTGACTATTCACATCGGGATTGCAAATCCCGATGAACGGATGAAGGCGTAATGATACGATGAAAAAAGCATTCTTCATAAGAAAATACATGTTTAAGATCAACTGTAATTGGAAAATAATACTATGCTTTTTCTTTTTTCAAAACTATTTTATATATTTGCATCAAAAACCATATGAATATAGTAGTTATGAGATAGTATTATAAGTTACTCTATTTTAATATAATAATTATTAGACCTACCATAAAAGATAAATACAATGGAAAAAAAGAACAAAAAAACTACTTTTTTTTGTCCATATTGTCAAAAGGTTAAAGATACGCTGGAGTTAAACTACAGGACAGAAATTGGGAATGCAAGACCAACATTTGATAAATTTGGAGATATAAGAGATGCATACGACTATAGACACAGTAATTATAAATACACAAGATATGAAGTTCCTATCTGTAATGATTGCTTAATAATACACCAGGAAGCTACTTTTAAAGCCAATCTAATTACCTTGTGTATATTTGTTATTATGGTGATAACCATAATAGTAATATGTAAAGGTTGGGTTCCATTTCTTATTGTCCCCATCTGTTTTGGTAGTATTGTTTGTCTTATTATTCGATGGATTATAAAAATGCTACTAGTAAACAAGCAAGGTATCTATTATTATGCTCCAAATAAAGAGTTTTATTCTAATAATACATTTTACGAGGCACCATCAACATCTCAGCAACATATAGAATTGAATAAAGATTCTAAAGAAATAAAGGATGATTTTTTTACATATATCCAGCATTTAATTGACATTGAAGAAAAAAAGAAAAAGGATTACAAAATAGAAGAATACAAATTACCTAATGGAACTTCTTTATACAAATATATACCCATTAAAGGTTTAGGTATTAATAAAGATGAAACTGTTATTAATGACTTCAAATTAAATAATATAGGAGAAGGAACTGATGTAAGTGATGATGATGACATTGATGGCTGTTTTATATAAAACAGTTATCATTATGTTAACTTAGCATCTATTAATTCTTTGCTCAATGTATATTCTTGTTTTTATACCATAGCAGAATTAGTGTTATTGCCACAATAATATCCACGACATTCCACATTGTTCTTCCAAGAATAACCTTGAAGAAAGGCTGAAATAACAATGCTAGGGAACAAGCTATAACACATAGTGGTATTTTATCATCTTTATAGAATAAAAATGCCATACACCCAAAAATTATCATTGCTGAAAACCTTACTAAGGTGTAGTATCCATAAGGCATGGGAAATAAGCATACTATTAGTGCTATCGCCAGCCAAAGACCAATTTTATAAAGCAGATTATCCATATTATCTCCTGTCGTATCTTTTTGTGGCCTATTCAGAACCCATTTCTTCTACCCATTCCCTGCAAGATTCACAAAAAGTGTAATTCAATTTTTCTAATTCATATCCTTTCATTTCGGTGGTATACTCCATATCTTCATCATCATTACCATCTTCCAAATGGTAAATGCCCCTATTTTCATCCACTAGGAATGTTTGGCATTCAAAAGCATAGTTCTTTTTATATTTGTTACTGAAATATATAGCGGCAATTCCAAGGATAAGCAAAGTATATGCCCATATAATTGTATTCTTGAAAGGGGAAGGCATTACTTCGGGCATAGAATGCCTACCATTCCAATCTTCTTTCATCTCAACATCTACTCCAAAATCAAGAAGAAGAATCACTCCAAGTACATAAGCAATAAACAATAACGATGTACCTAATGTTAGATTTAGCAACCAGCTTACTATTTTCCAATGTACAAATTGCGATAACACAAACAATACTACAAGTATAATGGTAGCAATAGGAATATATGTTTTAGCATACCCGCTAAAATTTTCATAGGTTCTATCACCTAGAAGTTTCTTGATGTACGAATAACTTCTTATCTCCATATATATTTGTGCGTTATAATTTATTGCAATTATTTATAAGTCTTCTCCATTAGCTTTGTTGTATCCATTGTCATAAAACAATGTAATACCGTATTGTCCATAATGTTCGGTAATTATAAACCAGACGGATTTATTTATATACATTTCCAATTTATATTGTAAAGGAAACCATGCTTTGTCAAGTTTGACCTCATTTATTGAGTCTTTTATCTGTTCTTCTGAGTATTGTTTTCTTAATCGTTCTTCTGACATCCTATTAATCGTTTTCTCATCAGTAATTTGTGTAAATGATGCTTCGTATCGTTTTTTGTGAATTGACATTTCGTATGAGATATCTTCTTCATCGGGTATTGGCTCCGCTTCTGAGATATTATACCGGTTATTATTCTTAAACTGGTAATATAGATTATTATAACGAGTTTTGATTTGACTTTCAGAGGTATAATATTTATCCACTACAGCAATACGCCAAACCTTATTATTATTTGTTACTATAAATATTCTAACATCTTTTCCATTGAATTCACCTTCAAGCCACTCATCACCATCCCTGTCTTTTTTTAATGTATATCCTTTTGCGATCAATTTTTGACGCATTTCAGCCTTAGATCCATCAATAGGTATTCCTAAGAATTTTGTTACATCTTTAGGCATATCTTCTGATGCCAAATCATTTTGCGCATTTATGTTTAAAACAATTAGCATTGTGGCAATAATGAAAAATAATTTCTTCATAATTAGTCGATTTATAATTTACTAAAGTTTCCCACTTGCAAATAGCTTGCCCTTAAAGTCTTAAAAATCAAGAGGAAAGAGAAGGAATGTCCAAAAGTTTTTG
>CADBSW010000178.1 GCA_902797505.1 uncultured Prevotellaceae bacterium
ACTGGAAAGACATTAAAGTTATAGGAGAATAATCACCATGGCAAAGAAAGCTAAAGGCAATAGAGTACAGGTTGTACTGGAATGCACTGAGATGAAAAACAGTGGTCTGCCAGGTACTAGCCGTTATGTAACAACAAAGAATCGTAAGAATACTCCTGAGAGAATGGAATTGAAGAAATACAATCCTATTCTTAAGAAGATGACTGTACATAAGGAAATTAAATAATTAGGAAAGTATGGCAAAAAAAACAGTGGCTACCCTCCATGAAGGTTCAAAGGACGGTCGCGCATATACAAAAGTTATTAAGATGGTGAAGAGCCCCAAGACCGGTGCTTACATCTTTGATGAGCAGATGGTTCCTAACGAGGCTGTTCAGGACTTCTTCAAGAATTAATTTCTTATCATATAACGATGAAATGGTCGCAAATGAATGATTTGCGACCATTTTTGTTGTTTTTCTCGTAATAATTTCGTATTTTTGTCGCAAAATAAAATTGATATGGCATTATTTGGCTTATTTAATAAAAAAAAGAAGGAAACTTTAGATAAAGGACTGGAAAAGACTAAACAAAGTGTTTTCTCAAAGTTAACACGTGCTATCGCCGGTAAGTCGACCGTTGATGACGATGTCCTTGACGAGTTGGAGGAAGTGCTCATCACCTCTGATGTTGGTGTTGACACCACTCTGAAGATCATTCGTAGAATAGAGGAGCGTGTAGAGCGTGACAAGTATGTTTCCACCTCTGAGTTGAATGCTATATTGCGCGATGAAATCGCCTCTTTATTAGCTGAGAACAACACGGAAGATAATGATAATTGGGATTTGCCCGCTGATCACAAACCCTATGTTATTCTTGTGGTTGGTGTCAATGGTGTCGGTAAGACGACTACCATCGGTAAGTTGGCACACCAGTTTAAGGCTGCAGGAAAGAAAGTATATCTTGGAGCCGCAGATACCTTTCGTGCAGCTGCTGTTGAGCAGTTGTGCATCTGGGGAGAGCGTGTAGGTGTTCCTGTTGTCAAGCAGCAGATGGGTAGTGACCCAGCCTCGGTGGCATACGATACACTCTGTTCTGCCAAGGCTAACGATGCTGATGTGGTGATTATCGATACTGCCGGTCGTCTGCATAATAAAGTTGGATTGATGAATGAGTTGAAGAAGATCAAGGACGTGATGAAAAAGGTGCTGCCACAAGCCCCTGATGAAGTGCTCCTTGTTCTTGACGGAAGTACCGGGCAGAATGCCTTTGAGCAAGCAAAGCAATTTGCTGCCGTCACACAGATTACCAGTCTGGCCATTACCAAACTGGACGGAACGGCTAAGGGTGGTGTCGTTATTGGCATATCTGATCAGTTAAAGGTACCCGTGAAATATATCGGCTTAGGTGAGGGTATGGAAGATTTGCAGTTGTTTAATAAACGTCAGTTCGTAGATTCTCTCTTTAATGAAAAATAATCAGGTTGATATTATTACTTTAGGTTGTTCCAAGAACCTGGTTGATAGTGAGCGTTTGATCAAATTATTTGAAGAAAACGGTTACTGCTGTAAGCACGACAGTAAGAATCCACAGGGCGAAATAGCTGTTATCAACACCTGCGGATTTATTGGTGACGCTAAAGAGGAGAGCGTCAATACTATTCTGGAATTTATCGAACGGAAGAAAGCCGGTAGGGTAAAGAAACTCTTTGTGATGGGCTGCCTTTCTCAAAGATACCAGGATGAACTGGAGAAAGAACTTCCCGAGGTGGACAAATTCTATGGAAAATTCAATTATCCATCACTTCTGACGGATTTAGGAAAGGCAGATACTCCTACCTGTGAGGGGCGTCGATGTCTTACCACGCCACGGCATTACCGATATATCAAGATCAGTGAGGGGTGTGACCGCCATTGCGCTTATTGTGCCATTCCGCTGATTACAGGCAAGCATACCAGTAGAAAGAAAGAGGATATCCTTCAGGAAGTAAGGGATTTGGTGGCCCAGGGTGTGAAAGAGTTTCAGGTGATTGCCCAGGAGATTACCTATTACGGTATTGATATCGACGGAAAGCATCATATCGCTGACCTCATCAGTGATATGGCAGAAATCCCCGGTGTGAAGTGGATACGTCTTCATTATGCTTATCCTACTCATTTCCCTTATGAGTTGTTGGATGTGATCCGTGAGCATGATAATGTATGTAATTACCTCGATTTGGCATTCCAGCATATCTCCGACCATATGTTATCAGCCATGAAGCGTCATTTCACGAAGGCTGATACCTATCAGTTGATCAATGATATACGTAAGGCTGTTCCCGGTATTCATCTGCGTACCACTCTGATGGTGGGCTTCCCTGGTGAGACGGAGGAAGATTTCCAAGAGTTGCTTGACTTCGTGAAATGGGCAAGGTTTGAAAGGATGGGAGCATTCTGTTATTCTGAAGAGGAAGGTACCTATAGTGCTCTCCATTACAAGGATGATATCCCCGAAGAGGTGAAGCAGAAACGACTGGATCAACTGATGATGGTTCAACAGGAGATCAGTGAAGAACTGGAAGCCGAGAAGATCGGGAAGGTATATCAGGTGATCATCGACAGAAAAGAGGGTCCTTATTATATTGGTCGCACGGAGTTTTGTTCACCAGAGGTAGATCCAGAAGTGTTGATACCTGCAGAGGAAAAGACATTACGTATTGGTTCTTTCTATCAGGTGAAGATCACTGATTCCGAGGCTTTTGATTTATTTGGAGTTGTAATATGAATAACAAACGATTTATACAAGAATTGTCTCGCCGATTAGGGTATACACAGGAGAATGTGCAAAAGATGGTGTATACGATGGTTGATGGCATGAACGAGAAGTTTATGTCGGGTGAAGCAGTTTCGGTGCCTAAGTTCGGCACCTTTGAGGTAAAAAAGAAGATGGAGCGTATCATCGTTAATCCGGGAACCCATCAGCGAATGTTGGTGCCCCCGAAGCTTGTTCTTGTTTTCAAACCGGTTACGGCTCTAAAGAATAATATAAAGAATAAAGCGAAGAGCGATGATAAAGAATGATTTACACGATATAGCCAAGATGCTTGCCTCTAAGTATGGCATCAGTGTCAATGAGGCAAAGACATTCACCAATACCTTCATCGACTTGGTAAATGAAGGCCTGCAGGAAGATGGCCTGGTGAAGATCAAGGGCTTTGGTACTTTCAAGATTGTGGAGGTAAAAGATCGCGAGAGTATCAATGTCACTACTGGTGAGCGTATCCTGATACCTGGAAGAAGTAAGGTGACGTTTACCCCAGACAGTGTGATGAAGGAGTTGGTCAACAAACCATTCTCGCAGTTTGATACCGTGGTTCTTAATGAGGGCGTTGACTTTAGTGACATAGATCAACAGACTGAAGAAATAACTGATACTGAAAATATTGAAGAAAGTGTCATAGAGCCTGTTGCTGAAGAATCTGGGGTAGAGGCCATAGAGACTATAGTGCCTATAGAGACTATAGATCCTATAGATCCTATAGTACCTATAGATCCTATAGATCCTATTGATTCTGCAGAAGATCCTGGTGCTGATTCTTTCGATACTCAAGATACTCCTGATGAAGTACCTGCCATGTTTATTCCTCAGCAGCAAGAAAAAGAGGATGTCGTGCAAGAAGAAGAGGATGTCGTGCAAGAAGAAATTCCTGTCGAAGACCCCGTACAAATAGAACAAGAGGAAACAGACAATCTTCAAGAACCTCAAGATACAAAAGAAGATTTTACCCAAATTACTAACAATCATAAAGAAGAAAAAGAAATGAGTCACAGACATAGTCATGGTAGAAGAAATACCATATCATGGTGGATACCATTAGGATTTTTGCTTTCATTAGTTATTGGCATTTTGATCGGTTATCATATCGGTATCAGACAGATTCCTGCTCCACCGCAGATCATTGATGCTGAGTATGCTGATTCCATCAAAGATACGACTACCGTGAAAAAGAGTAATACGGCAAAGAGTAATGCCGAAAAGGTGGATACCGTTAAAGAAGAAAAGGTAAAACAACCAGATGTAGCTCCCCAAAAGGAGGAAGCAAAACCACAGCCGGCCAAACCAGCTGCAGAATCCGTTGTCAAACCAACTGTTTCTGCCAATGATTCCCAGACCTTGAGAAATGCCAAGCAGATGGTGTCAAAGGGAGCTTATAACATCACAGGTACACAGGAAACCATCACGGTGAAACCTGGTCAGACACTCAAGAAAATCTCTAAATTCTATTTGGGAGACGGCATGGAATGCTATATCCAAGCATATAATAATATAGATGAAGTTTCTGAGGGTATGAAACTAAAAATACCTCAGTTAAAACTAAAAAAGAAATAATCTTTTCGCCTATCTGTATAAAGTTTCTTAAATGTAAGTTTTAAGAAACTTTTTTAATACTTTTTAGACACCAATTTTGGTGTTATCACTCTTATTTGTTGTATTTTTGCGTGATAAAATTTTAAAAACATTATTATGGCAGAATCAATTGATATCCGTGAGTTGAATATCCGAATAGAGCAGCAAAGTTCATTCGTTACTAATCTGTATCAGGGAATGAACAAGGTTATCGTCGGACAAAAACATCTTGTAGATTCATTATTAATAGGTCTGTTAAGTGACGGACATATCTTACTTGAGGGTGTTCCTGGTTTGGCAAAGACGTTAGCCATCAAGACACTTGCTCAACTGATCGATTCAGATTACAACAGAATACAGTTTACCCCCGACCTCCTTCCTGCTGATGTGATCGGCACCATGATATACTCTCAGAAAGAAGAGAAATTCCAGGTAAAGAAAGGTCCTGTATTTGCAAATTTCGTTCTTGCAGATGAGATTAACCGTGCTCCGGCAAAAGTGCAAAGTGCATTGTTGGAGGCTATGCAGGAGCATCAGGTAACCATTGGTAATGACACTTTTGAATTACCTAATCCTTTCTTGGTGATGGCTACCCAAAATCCTATCGAACAGGAAGGAACCTATCCCTTGCCAGAAGCTCAGGTAGACCGTTTTATGTTGAAGGTGGTCATCGACTATCCTACACTGGAAGAGGAAAAACTGATTATCAGAGAGAACCTGACAGAGAGCCTTCCTACCGTAGAACCTGTGATCACGGCAGATGCTATTATCAAAGCCCGTGAGGTGGTTCGTCAGGTATACCTTGATGAGAAGATAGAGCAGTATATCGCTGATATCGTCTTTGCTACACGTTATCCTGAAAAGTATCAATTACCTGAACTGAAGGATTTGATCAGTTTCGGAGGCAGTCCTCGTGCATCTATCAATTTGGCAAAGGCAGCCAGGGCATACGCCTTTGTTAAGCGCAGAGGATATGTTGTTCCCGAGGATGTGCGCGCTGTGGCACATGACGTGCTCCGTCATAGAATCGGACTCACCTATGAGGCAGAGGCCACCAATGTCACCAGTGATGAGATCGTCAGTCAGATAATCAACAAGGTTGAGGTACCTTAAAATTGATTCCGAATGGATACTTCTGAATTATTAAAGAAAGTCCGAAAGATTGAGATTAAGACTCGAGGACTGAGCAGTAATATCTTTGCAGGCCAATACCATTCGGCCTTCAAAGGAAGAGGTATGGCATTCAGTGAGGTGCGAGAATATCAGTTTGGTGATGATGTACGTGACATCGACTGGAACGTAACGGCCCGTTTCCATCATCCTTATGTGAAGGTTTTTGAGGAAGAACGAGAGTTGACCGTCATGTTGCTTATCGATGTGAGTGGCTCGTTGCTGTTTGGTACGCAGAGCATGTATAAGAAAGACATGGTGACTGAGATTGCGGCGACCTTGGCTTTCAGTGCCATTCAGAATAATGATAAGATCGGTGTCATATTCTTTTCCGACAGGATAGAGAAGTATATACCTCCCCAGAAAGGTAGGAAACATATTCTCTATATCATTAGAGAGATGCTCGAATTCCAGCCGGAGAGTAAAAAGACCGATGTGAAGAAAGCAGTAGAGTTCCTCACCAGCGTGATGAAAAGACGGTGTACAGCCTTTCTGCTGAGTGATTTCTATACCAGGGAGAGTTTCGAGTCGGCATTGACCATCTGTAATCGCAAACATGATGTCATTGCTATTCAGGTATATGATCAACGTGCCAAAACACTTCCAAATGTCGGACTGTTGAAGGTTCTTGATGCAGAAACTGGGCATGAGATGTATATTGATACCGGAAGTAGTAAACTCAGGAAAGCCCATGCTCAGTATTGGTCGAATCGTCAGAAACTGTTGTCTGATACTTTCAATAAGAGTAATGTAGATCATGTTAGTATTGCCACCAATGATGACTATGTGAAGTCTCTTTTGAAGTTGTTTCAGATGCGTGGCTAATTAGATTGAATCGTATGAAAAGTGGATTAATAAAACTGTTATCCGTCATTTGTCTTCTTGCTTTGGTGAGCGGAATGCATGCACAGGTACAGGTGGAGTCGACCATCGATTCCATCCAGATATTGATTGGAGAACAGGCACACGTCACACTGAATGTCAGCATGAAGAAAGGGCATAAGTTAGAAATGCCACAATTCAAGCGTCTTCAATATGTCACACCGGGTGTGGAATTTGTCAGCGACACGCAAGCAGATACCTCTGAACTGGATAATAATATGATCAGGGTAAGTAAGGTATATACACTGACATCATTTGATGAGAATCTGTATTATATACCTGAGATGACTGTTAAAGTAGATGGTAAATCATACAAGACGAAGAGCTTGGCATTGAAGGTGTTAACAGTCCCTGTCGATACACTCCATCCTGAGCAGTTCTTCCCCCCGAAAGATGTACAGAACAACCCTTTCCAATGGGCTGAATGGAGAACACCTTTCTGGTTGAGTATAGTCTTAATTCTTATCACGCTCACCGTGCTTTATCTGAGAAAACGACTGAAGGATAACAAACCAATTATCGCCAAGATCAGAGTGGTCAAGAAAGTGCTCCCCCATCAGAGAGCTATGAAGGAGATAGAGCGTCTGAAAGAGGAGCGCATGACATCTTCTGAGAATACCAAGGAGTACTACACTCGTCTGACGGATACCCTGCGTAAGTATATAGAGGAGCGCTTCGGCTTCAATGCCATGGAGATGACCAGTTCTGAGATTATCGATCGTCTGAACAGTGTTGATGACCGTAAGATGATAGATGAGTTGAAAGAACTCTTCTCTACGGCTGACTTGGTAAAGTTTGCGAAATATTCCACCCTTATCAATGAGAATGATGCCAATCTGGTGAATGCGATAGAATTTATCAATACCACCAAGATGGAGAATGTTCCAACAACGGAGACGATCGAGCCCAAGCTTACGGAGAATGATAAGCGTTCTATGCGATCACGCAAGGCCATCAAATGGTCTATGGTTGCTTTGGTTGTCATGGCAGTGTTGTTGTGGATGTATCTTATTTATAGAATTTACTTGTTAATGTAATTATATAATGGAGTTTGCTAGTAAAGAATATTTGTTTTTGCTGATATTGCTGATACCGTATTTGATATGGTATCTGTTATATCGTAAAAAGAGCGAGCCCACCATACAGATGAGCGATACCTATGCTTATCAGTATGCACCTGCCAGTTTGCGACAAAGACTGGTATGGCTGCCTGATTTGTTGCGCATCTTCACCTTTGTGATGATCGTCATGGTATTAGCCCGTCCGCAGACACATAACAGTTGGGGAAAGAAGACATCAGAAGGTATAGATATCATGTTGGCCATGGATGTCTCTACCAGTATGTTGGCACAGGATTTAAAACCTAATCGTATAGAAGCAGCAAAGTCGGTAGCAGCAGAGTTTATCTCCGGACGTCCTGATGACAATATCGGTTTGACAATCTTTGCAGGAGAGTCTTTCACGCAATGTCCAATGACTACTGATCATACCTCACTGCTGAATCTTCTTCAGAATGTCCGGACAGATATTGCTGAAAGGGGATTGATAGAAGACGGAACAGCCATCGGAATGGGATTGGCTAATGCGGTGAGTCGTTTGAAAGACAGTAAGACGAAGAGTAAGGTTGTTATCTTGTTGACCGATGGTAGTAACAATATGGGAGATATCTCTCCGCTAACTGCCGCTCAGATAGCCAAGAGCTTAGGTATCAGAGTCTATACGATTGCTGTAGGTAGTAAGACTGTTGCCCCGTATCCGATGCAGGTAGGTGGCACTGTCCAGTATGTTAATGTCAGGGCAGATGTAGATACCGGAACACTGACAAAGATTGCTCAGACAGCTGATGGACATTTCTATAGAGCTACAAATACGGCAGAGTTGAAACAGATATATAAAGATATCGACAAACTCGAAAAGTCAAAGATGGAAGTAAAGAGGTTCTCCAAGCGATATGAGGCTTATCAGCCTTTTGCTCTTGCAGCCGTCCTTTCTCTTCTTTTAGAGATCTTATTACGAATAACATGGTTTAGAAGAATACCATAAATTGTACGACAATGTTCAGATTTGAAAGTCCTATATATCTATATCTATTGGTGCTGATACCCATATTGGCATTTATACGATTCTATGCCCTTCATGACCGAAAGAAGAAGTTGGAGGCTTTTGGCGATCTTACCCTTCTTAAGAGGTTGATGCCTGATGTGTCTCGCAAACGTTCTGAAATCAAGTTCTGGTTGTTGGAGGGAGCGCTCACTTTCTTGATCCTGATGCTGGCACGTCCACAGCTGGGTTCTAAAGTGTCGCATGAGACACGTAATGGTATAGAGACGATGATTGCCCTTGATATCAGTAATTCCATGCGCGCAGAGGATATCGTTCCTTCACGACTGGATAAGAGTAAGATGCTGATAGAAAATATGGTGGACAACTTTACGCAAGATAAGGTCGGACTGATTATCTTTGCCGGTAATGCATTTATTCAGTTACCTATTACCAGTGATTATGTATCTGCAAAGATGTTCTTGCAGAATACCGATCCCTCCCTCATTGCCACACAGGGTACCAATATTGCTGAAGCTATTAATGTAGGTCTAAAGAGTTTTACACAACAGGAGAAGATCGGCAGAGCAATCATTATCATTACCGATGGTGAAGATCATGAGGGTGGAGCTGTTGAGGCAGCTGCAGCAGCTAAGAAAAAAGGCGTAAGAGTCTTTGTCTTAGGTGTTGGTTCCACAGAAGGTAGTCCGATACCAGATGGTGAAGGTGGATATATGAAAGATCATTCAGGAAATGTGGTGATGTCTACACTCAATGAACAGATGTGTCAGGAGATTGCCCAGGCTGGAGGTGGAACCTATATTCATGTAAACAATACCAACCAGGCCCAGAAGAAACTCAATGCAGAACTCACCAAGTTACAAAAAGGAGAAATTACCAGTACGTTGTATAGTGAGTATGACGACCAGTTTCAGGCATTCGGTATCTTGGCCCTCCTCCTGTTGATACTTGAAGTATGTGTCATGGAGAGTAAGAATCCGTTGTTCAAAGGTATTAAACTGTTTGAGAAAAAATGAAACACTCGAGATATTACATATTGCTAATCATGGTGTTATGCTGTTCACTCATGTATGCACAGAGTGACCGTCAGTCTATACGTAATGGTAACGGCAGATATCATGCAAAGGACTATTCCAAGGCAGAGGTGTTTTACAGGAAGGCCATCGAGAAGAATCCCGATAATCCGCAGGCTCTTTATAACCTTGGATGTGCACTGATGATGCAACAGAAAGATTCAGCTGCTATCGTGCAATATGAGAAAGCTGGACAGTTGGAAAAAAATCCTCTCAGAAAAGCAAAAGTGTATCATAATATAGGAGTAATCTGTCAGAATCATCAGATGTATCAGGAAGCTATCGTTGCTTATCAGGAATCGTTGAGGAATAATCCTAAGGATGATGAGACACGCTATAACCTGGCGCTCTGTAAACAAAAGAAGAAAGATAACCAGGATCAGAATAAGAATCAGCAAAAAGAACAAAAGAAAGATCAGAATAAGGATCAGAAAGATAAACAGAAAAAAGAACAACAGCAACAAGATAATCAGAAGATGAGTAAGGAGAATGCTGAACAACTTCTCAATGCGGCTATTCAAGAAGAGAAAGCTACACAACAGCGAATGAAGAAGGCAATGCAGACTCCACAGAAACGTAATTTGGAGAAGAATTGGTAAAATGAACAGATTACTATTATCATATTGTCTACTTTTGGTATCGTTCATGCTCCGTGCTCAGACACTGAGTGTGAATGCACCATCAAATGTTCAGAATGGAGAGAATTTCCGTTTGACATATACACTGAATACTCAAAGTGGAACAGATTTCCGCATTGGGGAGATTCCCGATGCCTTGGAGATTATTACCGGTCCTTACACCTCACAACAGAGTAGTTTTCAGATGGTAAACGGACATACCAGCAGTTCTTCATCCATCACATATACCTTTATTCTTTGTGCTAATAAGAACGGAACGTTCACCATTCCTGCCGCACATGTGCATGTTAATGGTAAGACCATCTCTTCTCACCCTGTAAAGATCACCGTATCTGGTAGCAACACTAACGGTAACAACCCGCCGAGGATGCATGATGATTACCAAAATGATCATCAGATGCGATCTGCAGGTAGTGCTATTTCCGGCAATGATCTTTTTATTAAAGTCAGTGCTAATAAAAAACGTGTTCATGAACAAGAACCAGTACTTCTTACCTATAAGGTTTACACTTTGGTAGATCTTACGCAGTTGGAAGGTAAGATGCCGGATCTTACAGGATTCCATTCACAAGAGGTAAAACTGCCCCAGCAGAAATCATTTCACATAGAAAATGTCAATGGCAGGAATTACCGTACTGTTACATGGAGTCAGTATGTGATGTATCCACAGATGACAGGAAAATTGGAGATTCCAAGTATTACTTTCAATGGCACTGTCGTTCAGCAAAATCGTAATATAGATCCTTTTGAAGCTTTCTTTAATGGGGGAAGCGGCTATGTAGAGGTAAAACGTAGTATCAAGGCCCCGGGATTGATGATCCAGGTAGATCCGCTACCCAAGAAACCGGCAGATTTCTCTGGCGGTGTCGGTCATTTCAATATTTCTGCACAACTCAATAAGTCGGAGATCAAAGCTAACGACCCGATAACGATCAGAGTGGTTGTTGGTGGTGTGGGTAACCTCAAGTTGATCAAGCAACCGGTTGTTACCTTCCCGAAGGATTTCGACAAGTATGATGCTAAGATAACGGATAAGACCAAGTTGACTGCTAATGGCGTGGAAGGTAATATGATCTATGATTTCCTTGCTGTTCCACGTAATCCGGGAAAATATACTATTCCTGCCGTTACATTTACTTATTATGACACAGCAGCCGATTCTTACAAAACCATCCAGACACAGTCGTTCGACCTTACTGTAGAAAAAGGTACCGGTGGTGGCAATAACAGTGCCGATTTCACAGAGGAACAAAACCAAGATATACATGCTATCAAGACAGGTAAGTACAAATCTCAGAAAGTGGATGATCTGTTCTTTGGCAGTTTCAGCTATTGGTTGATTTTACTTATTCTGTTGGCTACCTTCCTGATGGTTATGATCATCTTCCGTAGGAGGGCTATAGAGAACGCTGATGTCGTGAAGGTACGCGGAAAGAAAGCAAATAAGATAGCTACCAAACGATTGAAGTTATCGCATAAGCTAATGCTTGAAAATAAGCAGAATGAGTTTTATGATGAGGTCCTTCGTGCTCTTTGGGGGTATGTCGGCGATAAGATGAATATACCTGTTACAGAATTATCTCATGATAACATTGAAGAGAGATTACGTGAGCATGATATCGATCAGGTAACGATCAGCAAGTTTATGGAGGCTCTCGACTCATGCGAATACGCACGTTATGCACCAGGTGATGTTAAAGGTAATATGAATAAGACATTTGTTACAGCTATGGATGCTATTACCACGATAGAAGAGTCGATCAAGAATAACCGTTCAAAGAAAAATAGAAAATCTTCAAAAGTCTTTCTTTTAACACTTTCTTTTGTAATGACTATTCCGACTGTCAGTCATGCTATTACCAAGCAAGATGCAGATGCCGAATATAGTAAAGGTAACTATCAGCAGGCTATCAATGATTACGAAGAGCTCCTTAAGAATGGTGCCAGTGCTGATCTGTACTATAATCTGGGAAATGCTTATTACAGGACAGATAATATCACACATGCCATCATCAATTATGAACGTGCACTGAAGTTATCACCATCGGATGATGACATCCGTTTTAACCTGCAGATGGCAAGGTCGAAAACCATCGATAAGATCACACCCAAGAGTGAGATGTTCTTTGTTACCTGGATGCGCTCAGTGGTTAATCTGATGAATGTTGACGGTTGGGCTCGTCTGTCGATCTTCAGTTTGATATTATCATTAGTGCTTGTCCTTGCATACCTTTTTGCCGGCAACCTCTCTGTCAGACGGATCGGATTCTATGGCGGAATATTCTTCCTGTTATTATTTATTTTCAGCAATGTTTTTGCATATCAACAAAAAAAGATCTTAGAGAATAGAAATACCGCTATTATCATAGCGCCATCTGCAACCATCAAGAAGACACCGTCATTCGGCGCTTCTGATATTACCGTCATCCATGAAGGAACCAAAGTGGAGATATATGATGATACCATGAAGGACTGGAAGGGTATACGTCTGACAGACGGACGTGACGGATGGATACAGACTAAAACGATAGAGAAGATATAAATGGAAACATTGTTTGAACTGGATCGACAGGTATTATACTTCTTTAATGGGAGTGATTCCTTGTTTTGGGACAGTGTGATAAGTACACTGACCAGTGGTTTGACATGGATTCCCTTTTATCTTTGTTTGATCTATTTGGTCATTAAGAATAAAGAATCTGTTTTCCAAATCTTATTGACATTGGGGTTTGCTGCCCTGTGTGTCATCGTTACCGCAGGACTCACTGATCTGCTTGTCAAGCCATGGGTGGCACGTCTCCGTCCCTGTATGGATCCGAGTATTAAATACTTTATTGATACAGTATATGGTTTCACCTCAAAGGATTTTAGTTTTTGGTCAGCTCATGCAGCAAACACTTCGTCTTTAGCCGTCTTCGTCTCTCTCTTGATAAGAGAGAAAAAACTCATTATTACCATGGTGTTGTGGTGTTTGTTCAACAGCTATACACGTCTGTATCTCGGCATGCATTATCCATCGGATATACTTTGTGGACTGTTAGTGGGCTCTTTATTGGGCAGCGTAACCTATTATATCTACCAAAAAATTTATTATCGCTTTACGCCGAAAATCAATTATATTTCATCTCATTTCACCTCTACAGGCTTTGCTATATCTGATATCGATGTGGCAATAACTGTTATGGTATTTACACTTTTGTATGCTATTATCAGAGCTGTAGTTGTTTGTCTTTAATTTTTTATTACATTGGATACAAAACATATTAAAATAGAGGATTATAATTATCCCTTGCCAGAAGAACGCATCGCTAAGTTTCCAATCAGTCAGAGGGACCATAGTAAGTTACTTATTTATAAAAAGGGCGAGATTAGTCATGATGTCTTTTACCACCTGACAGACTATCTTCCGTCTGATGCACTCTTAGTGTTCAACAACACCCGTGTCATCCAGGCTCGTATGCATTTCCGTAAAACGACTGGTGCACTGATAGAGGTGTTTCTCTTAGAACCTGCTCTGCCAGCCGACTATGAACAGAACTTTCAATCAAAGGGTTCTTGTTCGTGGTATTGCATCATCGGTAATCTGAAAAAATGGAAGGAAGGTGACCTGCAGCGTGTGTTCAATATCCATGGTAAGGAAATTACACTCACTGTTCGTCGGAAAGAGATGCACCAGACCAGTCATAAGGTTGATTTTGAGTGGAACGACAGCAATGTCAGTTTTGCAGAGATCATAGATGCAGTGGGTGAGTTACCTATTCCTCCATATCTGAATAGAAATACGGAAGAGAGTGACAAGGTCACTTATCAGACAGTATATTCCAAGATTAAAGGTAGTGTGGCAGCCCCTACAGCAGGATTGCATTTTACGCAGGAAGTGCTGGATGCCATCGACCAAAAAGGAATCATCCGTGAAGAGATCACATTACATGTAGGTGCAGGAACCTTTAAACCGGTGAAGAGCAAAGAGATAGAGGGTCATACCATGCATACGGAATTTTTCAGTGTGAAGAAGAGTACGATAGAGAATCTTATTCATCATCATGCTGAGGCTATAGCTGTCGGAACAACCAGTGTCCGCACCTTGGAGAGCCTGTACTTCATCGGTTGTAAATTGGCTTCACAACCTGATTGCACTGCAGAAATGTTACATGTTGACCAGTGGGAACCGTATGACACACAATACCAGTTGTCACCGGTTGATGCCCTGCAGCATATCGTTGATTACCTGGAAAGAAATCATTTGAGTGTGTTACAGGCAGACACACAGATCATTATCGCTCCGGGTTACGAGTATAAGATTGTCAAGAAGCTAATCACTAACTTCCATCAACCCCAGAGTACCTTATTATTATTGGTAAGTGCATTTGTGAAAGGTGACTGGCGAAAGATTTACGATTATGCACTGTCTAATGATTTCAGATTCTTGAGTTATGGTGACAGTAGTTTATTAATACCATAAAGAGATAATAATGAAAATAGGAGATAAAGTTCGATTTGTAAGTGAAACGGGTGGCGGTGTCGTAGCTGGTTTTAAAGGTAAGGACATCGTTCTTGTAGAAGATGAGGATGGCTTCCAGATACCTACCGTCATTACGGATGTTGTCGTGGTGGAATCGGATAATTACGACAGGGTGCCTTCACAATATCAAGCTACGGGAAAATCAACAGCGAAAGAGACTACATCAAAAGAGAAGTCTCATTCAGATGATCCTGCCGATCGTCCGGTAACCTTCAAACTTCCTCCAGAGGAACGTAAAGGTGGCGATGTGCTCTCTGCTTACCTGGCCTTTGTGCCCATAGATATCCATGAGGTTACCAATACCCGGTTTGAGACCTATATCATCAATGATAGTAACTACTATATGCGATATACTTATATGTATGCGGAGGGTAAGGCATGGCAGATGTTGTCATCAGGAGAGATAGAACCCAATACCAAATTGTACATAGATGAGATTGGTAGAGCGTCTCTCGATCAGTTACAGCATGTGGCCATACAATTGATCGCCTACAAGAAAGACAAACCGTTTATTCTCAAATCACCGGTTTCCGCACAGTTGCGTATTGATGGAACGAAATTCTATAAGTTGCACACTTTCCAGGAAAATGATTTCTTTGAACAGCGGGCGCTTGTATATACCATAGTAGAAAATGATAAGATAAACCGTCCGCTTGCTATTGATCCAGAGAAAGTCAAGCAAGAGATGTTCCATAAGAATGATCACACAGCAGTGGAGAAGCCTAAGGTGATCAAGCCCATTGCTCCGAAGAAGAATGAGCCGGTTGTCATCGATCTGCATGCGGAAGAGATTCTGGAGACGACAAGTGGTATGGAACCGGTAGATATCCTTAATTATCAGTTGGCTTTTTTCAGAAGAACATTGAAGGAGTTTGCCAATTATAAGGGCACGAAGATTATCTTTATCCATGGAAAAGGAGATGGCGTGTTACGACGGGCTATCATCAATGAGTTACGATATAAATATAAGTCATATACTTATCAGGATGCTTCTTTCCAGGAATATGGATACGGGGCTACACAGGTAAATATCAAATAGTTGGATTATGAATAATAGTTTTATTACCGTTGCAGCTGCGATTCCTGCAGTAAAGGTTGCCGATTGTGACTATAATATTGAGCAGATTATCGCACAGGTCACAGAAGCTGAGGAGAAAGGTGTAGAGATCATTGTCTTTCCAGAACTATGTGTTACAGGATATACCTGTCAAGACCTATTCCGCCAGTCAACATTACTTGAGAATGTTGAACTGAGTGTGGTCCGACTGTTGGGACATATGCGAAAGATGAATGTCATCGCTATCATCGGTGTTCCTGTTATTGTTGGTGACTTGTTGCTCAACTGTGCCGCTGTCATTCAGAAGGGTAGTATCCTGGCAATGATCCCCAAGACGTATCTTCCTAACTATAATGAGTTCTACGAGAAGCGATGGTTTGCCTCTCTGCAAGATCTTCGTGAGACACAGATACGCTATGCCGGTAATAAGATTACTATTACACCGGAGCCTCTTTTGGTTCGTACTTCAGAGAATGTGCTGTTTGGTGTTGAGATCTGTGAGGATGTGTGGGCTCCGGCTCCACCGAGTAATCGTTTGGCTTTGTCGGGAGCTGATCTTATCTTTAATCTGTCTGCCAGTGATGAGTTGGTGGGTAAGCACGACTACCTGAAGGGTTTGTTGGCTCAGCAGAGTGCACGCACCATTACAGGATATATTTACAGCGGCAGTGGTTTCGGAGAGAGTACACAGGATGTGGTATATGGCGGCAATGCTATGATATACGAGAATGGTGTACTTCTTGAGGAAGCAGACCGTTTCTCACTGGAACCCCAGATGATGATCGGACAGATTGATATCGAGCGCCTGCGTTCTGAGCGTCGCACCAATAGTACTTATGTCAATGCACAACGGGGAAACAATGCGATTATCGTGGATGCCTTACCTACAGACAGTATTCCATTTACGCTGATCAGGAAGATCGATCCACATCCATTTATCCCCGCCTCATCAGATATGCAGCGCAGTTGTGAAGAGATCATCAACATACAGTCATGTGGCCTTGCTAAACGTGTGATACATACTAACAGCAAGAACCTGGTCGTCGGTATCAGTGGTGGTTTAGACAGTACATTGGCCTTGCTGATCTGTGTGAACACCTTCGATATGCTGCACCTTGACAGGAAAGGAATCATCGGTGTGACAATGCCTGGCTTCGGAACAACCGACAGAACCTATCAGAATGCGCTTACACTCATGAAAAACCTTGGTATCACCATCAAGGAGATCAATATTGCCAAAGCTGTAAACCAGCATTTTGAAGATATTGGTCATGATCCTAAGATACATGACGTAACCTATGAGAATAGTCAGGCTCGTGAGAGAACGCAGATACTCATGGATCTCACCAATCAGATAGGTGGTTTTGTGGTAGGTACAGGTGACCTGTCGGAATTAGCACTTGGATGGGCTACCTATAATGGTGATCATATGTCGATGTATGGAGTGAACGGTAGTGTGCCGAAGACGCTGATCCGTTATTTGGTAAGATATATAGCTGAGTATAAGATGGATGAGGCAACAAAAGCCGTATTGCTGGATATCATTGATACACCGATATCCCCAGAGTTAATCCCTGGTGACGAGAAAGGTAATATCAATCAAAAGACAGAAGACCTTGTAGGACCCTATGAGTTGCATGATTTCTATCTGTATTACTTCTTGCGCTTTGGTTTCTCTCCCAGAAAGATTTTCTTCTTGGCACAACATGCTTTCAAGGGAATGTATGATGATGCAACGATAAAGAAATGGTTGTCTACTTTCTTCCGCCGGTTCTTTAATCAACAGTTCAAACGTTCTTGTCTGCCAGATGGACCAAAGGTGGGAAGTGTCAGTCTGAGTCCTCGTGGCGATTGGCGTATGCCTTCGGATGCAATAAGTCGTCTGTGGCTAAAAGAATGCGAAGAGCTGTAGTCGTTTGTACAATAAACTGTGGGAAAAGTCGTTTTGTAAGTGATGAATAGATTGAATAACAACATATTATTTGCCTTTCTATTAGTCACTTCCATCTTTTGGTCGTGTGCTGATGATGACAGTTTTACGTTATCATCATCCAATCTATTAACGATGTCGGTAGATACCGTCAATATGGACACGGTATTCTCTACTGTTCCGACATCTACTAAAACTTTCTGGATCTATAATCAGTCTGGCGATGGTATACGTTGTCCGTCTGTCAGACTCACCCGTGGTAACCAATCGGGATTCCGCGTGAATATCGATGGTATCTACCTCGGTGAATCCAATGGCTTTCAGACATCAGACATAGAGATCAGGGATGGTGATAGTATCCGTGTTTTTGTGGAACTGACATCCAAACGTAATGGTGCTCTTCAACCTCAGTTGGTAGAGGATCTGCTGCTCTTCTCCTTAGAGAGTGGGGTAGAGCAACGGGTCACCCTACAGGCTCATTCATGGGATGCAGATATCTACGATGAGATTCTCATCACAGATGATCAAACTATTACGACTACCCGTCCGATGATCATCAACAAAGGGATTACTGTACGTGAGGGTGCTACCTTACGCATATCCTCTGGCAGCACGTTGTATTTCCATTCGGGAGCTGGTATTGATGTGTACGGTACACTGATATCCGAAGGTACAGCCGATAAAAATGTTTGTCTGAGAGGTGACCGAACAGATAATATGTTTGATTATTTGCCCTATGATCTTGTCAGTGGACAGTGGAAAGGTATTGTTTTCCATGACAAGTCATTTGGTAATCAACTGCTCTACACGGATATACATAGTACGATGGATGGTGTCGTGTGTGATTCTTCGTCTGTTCAAAATATCAAACTGACAGTAGATAACTCAACCATTCATAATTGTCAGGGTGATGGACTGCGAAGCACAGCTAGCAAGATTATCTTGAGAAATACTCAGATAACCAATACACTTGGTCACTGCCTGAATATCATTGGTGGTGATGCGGAAGTGCAGCATTGTACTTTGGCACAGTTTTACCCGTTTGATGCGGATAGAGGTAAGGCGCTTAATATTTTCAATGAAGTCAATAACCCACTATCCATCAAGTGTTATAATTCTCTGATAACGGGTTATGCGGAGGATGTGCTTAATGGTGATAGAAAATCTGAAGATGCGGCTTTTGATTATTTCTTTGATACCTGTATCATGCGTACACCGAGTGTTGAAGATACAACGCATTACAATGCTGTGATTTGGGAGTTGCCGGAAGATACCGTTACCGCAGGAGAAAAACATTTTGTCTTGGTTGATGGTGACACGCAGCATTACGACTTCCATCTTGTGGAATCGTCAACAGCCGTGGGCAAGGCAAATCCTCTCTATGCCCTTCCTCTTGACAGAGAGGGTAGGGAACGTAATAAAGACGCTGCCTGCATTGGCGCTTACGAATATATAAAACCTAAAAAGGAATGACCATGAAAGAAATCAAGATTGAGACATCCATACAGTTTTGCCAGTTGGAGGAATTGGAAGAAAACGATCAGCAACTGGTCAGAAAGGCGATTGAAGCCACAAAACATAGTTATTCTCCCTATTCGCATTTCAAGGTAGGGGCTGCTCTTCGTCTGGCCAACGGCATGGAGCTAATAGGTGCCAATCAAGAGAATGCAGCATATCCGGTAGGGTTGTGTGCCGAGCGAACAGCCATCTTCGCCGCTCAGGCTAACTATCCTGATCAACCCATCGTGGCCATTGCTATCACTGCTGCCAATGAGAATGGACTGGTGAAAAAACCAGTTACACCCTGTGGCTCATGCCGACAAGTGATGCTCGAGATAGAGGATCGTTACAAACAACCCATAAAGATTTTCCTTTATGGCACTGATGGTGTTTATATCATCAATACGATCAAGGATATCATGCCGCTGTACTTCGTAGACGAAGCCATGCACTAACTCATTCCGCAAAGATGCTTATAGGGACAATACTTACAATTGTCTCTGTTATCTGTTGGGTGAAAATCCTGCTCAGGATCATAAATCTCCGCAAAAATACGTTCTATGCCCTCTATAAAGGGTGTCATATATTCTTGTATGTCCGCAATCTTCTCCTTGTTAATACATAGCGTAGGATCGTAATTCTCAGCAGCAGAATGCTGGATGAAGAGAAGTGAAGGACTGACTGGTAATTGTTCCGGATTATATTCCTTATCCTTTCTTACCAGCGAAGCATAGAGCATGGTTTGCAAGTAGTAGTCGGCATGCTGATCTTTCTTAGAGTGATCAAACACACCTTCTACGTCTTTCATGTCATTTCTAAACTGACTGCCTCCTGTCTTATAATCGACCACTCTGATCCTTTTCTCTTGGGATATAGGATCGGTCACCTCATCTAATCGGTCAATGATTCCGGATATCTTGATGGGGAGAGCTCCGCAAGAACGATTAACCTTTACCTCACCATTAACTCGTAGTTCGTTTCCAACGATCCGGAATGGAGCTAGACGCTGATCAATAGACAGCAGTCGTTTCAGATAACGGATGATCACAGCCCTCTTGATCATCTCTATTCCATTGAGTTCGGGCATTTCTCTTGTCTTGAAATACTCTTTGCAGAAGGCCATATCAGTCACGCGCTCAATCTCTTCGGGGTGTTTTGACATCTCTGCCAGTTGATCCTTCTTGATATATCCCGTCCGGTCCTTCATCTTGTTATACAACATCTCAGCAGCTTTATGGAAGATATTTCCAAATATCCTGTTGTCGATCTCGTCATCCAGAGGGTCATCTTCCTTGATACCCTTTATATCATTATAATAGAACACCAATGGACAGCGTAGGTAGTGATTGATAGCTGTCGGTGAGATCCTGTGAAGGCGCATCTCTTCCAGTCGTTTTATGATATCTAGATCTTTCTTGATGCTTTCAGCATCCCTATGAGGCAGCTTATGTGAAGGTATCAGTGTTTGCTTACTGATGGCATGACTGCTTTCAACCAAAAGTTGCAACATAAAACGACTCATCTCTCCACGTTGGCCACCGTCAGTACTGTTGTTATATAATATGGTGATGTCTTCAGCCCGCTGCAACAGACGATGGAAATAATAGGAGAATACGGCCACCTTATGCTCAACAGTCGTCAGACCGTATGCCTTACGGATACTGTGAGGAATAAAACTGGCATCATTCACACTCTTGGGCAGATTACCTTCATTACATGAGAGTAGGATAACATGCTTGAAATCAAGATTTCTCGTTTCCAGCACACCCATGACCTGCACACCTTCTGCCGGTTCTCCATGGAACGGTATCGAGGTGCTTTGGAAGAGTTGTTGTATCAGTCGCTGCATCGTGACGGGATCCACAGTTAGTCCGTCATTCATCAGATCGTATAGTCGGTTGAGTAAGGTATACACGCTGAATAGCGATTCGGCAGCCAACGGATCGTTTATCTGCTGCGTGCCTATCTGTTTGATGATCTGTTGTATCCAGCGTACAGTAGTCTTATTGTCCAACGGCGCTTCTTCTAACAGTAATTCCTGAGAGATCAACGGATAATAGGGATGCCGCTCAAGTCGACGCAACTGATATTTCTTGACCATACCCTGATGATGTAATGTCAATAGGTTCATGACCAATGAACATACCGGCATATTGATCAGTGGATAGCCCGTGGTGATATTTACCGTTCCTAACTCATCCGGCAGACTGTGTATCACCGATTGCAACAAATTCTCATCACACATTACGATGGCTGTATCGACACCATCTTTTATGCGGTCATGTACATGAAGCCATTGGGGAATAAACCTTGCCTGGGCATCTTCTGTGGTAGAACTGATAAAGGTGATATCCTTATCATCATTAAAATGACGATAAAGCGCTTGCTCTGAAAGAGCATTGGGAAATTCATTCAAGTATTGTTTCAGGAAGAAGCCTGCCTCTATGTTGTCATTCTTTGTATAATACTCATCGTAATCCCAATAGAAGACCGCTTTCCCTGCATCTTTCAGTTTACGGAATAGTGTGCGCTCAACAGTCTGCAGGACATTGAATCCTACAAAGAGAAAATGATCATATTCGTAAGCCTGGCTATCATCCTGAGCCACACTTCTATATAACATACCCTCGTAGGCAATACCCTGCTGTGATAATCGATTCTGAAAATCGTGGTAGATAGATGCCAAGTGGACCCACAGATTGAGGAATCGTTGTTTCAACTCTGATTCATCCTGAATGTCTATAAAATTCTTGAAGAACTGTTTCAGCGTTTCTTTTTGCTCTTCACTGAGATAGTCGGTGTTATCGTATTGATGAATGTCCACGACATTCTCAAATACTTTGTCGGCATCTGCCATATTCTTGTCGATATCATCAAAGTCGGCTATCAGCAGTTGTCCCCAACTGAAGAAATGATCCAATGTCTCATCAAAGCCTGTTTGCTGTAGATAACTGTTATATAGTTCACAGGTGAGTTTCAGTGGATCACCTACCGTCAACTGTGAGTGTTGGCGGAACAGCTCACTGATGGTGATATACTTCGGACTCCATATCGGCTTCCCTGCCAAGCGGGCCAGATACTTATTCAGGAATAGTGATGCACGCTTGTTGGGAAAAACGACGGCTATTCTTGATAAGTCAGTTCCATAACGCTGGATAATATCTAGTGCTACGTATTCTAAAAACTTCTTCATACTGTTACAACTTTATTGTTATAAACCATCCAGAGATATCCTTTTACATGGGTATATCCCATCTTCACAAGCAGATCCTTGTATTCCTCCACCTGTTTTTTATACTCATCTTTGTACTTACCGAATTTAAAGTCGACAACCACGACCTCATCACCGCATACCATCACACGGTCTGGCCGTTTGTTCTCTTTCCCTTCTTCCAGAATGGTGCATTCATTATAGAGTGTCCAACGTGGAGAGAACCAGTCAGCCACTTGCGGATCATTCAGTCGTTGATTCAACATCTTTTGTAACCTTTCCACAGAGATGTCCTCATCATAGAGTATACCTCCTTGCTCCAGTTCATGCAGCACCAGAGGAATATCGTCGGTCGTGCGTATCTTGGAGAAGAGATAATGCAGGATATTTCCCATTTTGATATAGGTATTCTCTTGTGTCTCTTCATCGGCAGAGAGAAACTCCTTACTCTTGTTGCTCTGACGGAACTCCACCTTATGGTGACAGGGATAGCGTTTCAGAAATACATCCACTGGCTCGGATGTGAACACATTCTTCACATCCTCTTCATCGTGACGATTCTCTTTTCCATCGTCTGGCATGCTGCCATATTCAAAGATCGTATAGTTGTCATGATCTTCATAACTGACATCTTCCATCTTCTTACTGATCTCGCCCAACACTTTTTGGATGATACTACTACGGTATCGTTCACTTCGTTTCCTGCCTAACACAAACAAACATTTCTTTGCCCTGGTGAAAGCTACATACAACAGGTTGAGGTTATCTACCATATTCTGCAGGTGCTCATGCAGGTAGTCATCCTTAAAGACTGACTCCATCAATGTCTTGCTATAGGCAACAGGCAAGATCGGCATCCTGTTGAAGGGCTCGACAGTCGGTGTAAACCAGACAGAACCTCCAACCTCCAAAGACCAATCACAGAAAGGTATGATAAGATAAGGAAACTCCAGTCCTTTACTCTTGTGAATAGTGATGAGTTGTATACCATCAGCGCCGTTGGTCTGTATCGTCTTCTTTTTCAGGTTTTCATCCCATTCCTTGATGAAGAGAGCGATGTCTGCGCCATAGTCACGTGAGAACTTCATCACCTCATCATAGAATTTTGACAGATAGGCCCCTTCGTCGGTGATGAGTGACAGTTGTAAGAGGGAATACAACTGTTCTATCAGATCGATCATCGACAGATGACGGAAGGATTGCGTATCTGAGAACAATGCATCCACATCTACTGTTGCATGAATCTTTTCGCAGGTGCTCTTGATATTCTCTCTGCTGATGATACTATCTTTGTTGATCAACAGTCGGAGAGCATCCATCAAGGTTGCTATTGTTAGGGAGGAAGATAGTTGGAAGGCCTCCTCGCTGACGATATGTACATGCTTGCGTGTCTGCATGAAGTAGTTGGCTATCAGTGGCACATGATCTTTCTTGTTACGTACCAGGATGGCGATATCCTTTTGGGCAATGCCGCGGCCAAGCAACTCATCGACCCGTTCACCGATCTTCTCGCACATCATCTGTTCGGTGAAATCTTTCTCAAAGAGTTGGATGTTTACATATCCTTCTTTCTTCTCAGGGTTCTTCTGTTCTTGCTCTACTTCATCATATGCCGATCGTAAGGCAGCTGCTCCTTCAGGATAATCATATTCTGTCTCTATGCTGTCTGCTTCTAACTCTGCCGCCTTGGTGAAGAAATGATTATTAAACTTCACGATATTGGTGTATGATCGGTAGTTCTTCTTCAGGGGTTCTATCTTCAGGACATCCCCTTGCTTAGGAAACTGCTCTGAAATACCATTCAGCAACTGCCAGTCGCTGTTCCTCCAACGGTAGATACTCTGTTTTACATCACCCACAATGAGGTTGTTCACCAGTTTGTTATCATCATCGGTGACGGCATGACTCATCGTCTCATACAGCAAAACCTTGAAATTATCCCACTGCACATTACTGGTATCTTGAAACTCATCGATCATCACATGCGAGAGTTGTGAACCAATCTTCTCAAAGACAAAAGGCGTGTCGGTCTCTTTCATCAGACTATGAAGCAACTGTTGTGTGTCACTCAACAAGAAACGGTTTACCTCCTGGTTGAGCTCGTGAACCTTTTCTTCTATCTTATGCAGCAGGCGTACCTGATTGATCTTCTCAAGAATAACATTGGCAGAGACATATTCTCTCCAGCACTTCTGTCGTGACGACTCTGATTCCCTAAGCAGGGGGAGCAGGCGCTCCTCCACAAGGGAAATGATACGGTCTTTGTCTTTATGTGTCTTTGTTACCCAACTGGTGGGGTCATTCATCCAGTTTCCGAACTTCTTTCCGATACAGTTCTTCTTACTGAAATCATTCGACTGTAGTTTTCTGAAATACCCGCATACACCAGCCTTCTTCGATGAGAAATCATCCTCAGTCAGTCCATATTCATTCAGTATGCCGAAGAATTGCTCACCATATTTCGCCATCTTATTCTTTGCGTCATTCCTAACCTCATGAAGCATGTTCACATACTGGTTGAATGAAGATCCCTGCATGGCAGCGCCCATAGCCTCACTGTGTTTCTTATAGAAATCTTTGAAGATATTCTTTCCCATCTTTTTCAGTGAGGTGATCACGTTCCAGCCTTTGTCATCGTCGATGGTCTCCTCAATATATTGTATCAGCCACAACAGCATGGGGTCATTGGGAGAGAACGACTCAATGATCTCGTCGACAGCCTGTTCTTCAATCTGTTCATCATCCAGACTGATATGAAGGTTGGCCGTAAGGTTCAGTTCCTTTGCCAGATTGCGGAGCACGCTTTGGAAAAAAGAGTCGATGGTCTCTATCCTGAAATAATGGTAATGATGGATAAGCAGATGTAAGGCGATGCCAGCTCTCTCACGGATCTTCTTTTCTGGATAATCTGGCAGATGCTCCTTCACCTTCATCACATAGTCGTCGGACTCTGGTAATCCTTTCCAGATACCATACAGTTGTGAGAGGATACGCTCTTTCATCTCCTCTGTTGCCTTGTTGGTAAATGTTACTGCCAGAATATTTCTGTATTTCTGCGGGTTCTCAATTAGCAGAGAGATATACTCTACTGCTAATGTGAATGTCTTGCCACTTCCGGCGCTCGCCTTATATACTGTTAATTGCTTGGTCATTGTAGGTTGTTATTGTTAGGGTCTTTAGGGTCTTTAGGGTCTTTAAGGTCTTTAAGGTCTTTAAGGTCTTTAAAGTCCTTAAGGTCCTTAAGGTCCTTAAGGTCGTTAATTCTTCACTCTTCACTCTTCACTCTTCACTTTTTAATTACCAGTCTCTGAATAATTCGAAACTCACTTTGCATCCGATGCCATCATATCTGAAATTCTTCAGGCCGACGAACAGGCCAAAGGAGAGATAGCGATTCTTCCATCCATAGCCAAATTCATTATAGGGATGTATGTGTTGTAATAATAGCGTATTCAGGTAGATACGCTCTGTCTCTATGAAATGTCCGAAATAGGGTAGGTTAGACAATAGCAGCAATGGTGACTCATAGGTGATATTGGAACGTACGTAGTAGTCGGAGGAGTTATAGGTCTCTTGTTTCAACAACTGGAATTCACCCGTCCAGTCATCATTCCATCCTAACATATACTCATCGCGGAAATTCTCAAAGTCGAGGAAATACTCTTCCTTGTCTTTCATCGTGTAGACACCGAATCCTAAGCGCATGCTTAAGGAGCGTAATCTGTGGAATTTTCTTAACCAGTTAGCGTCTACCTCCAGTCGTCCGTAGTTCATGTCTGATTTTCCCACGCCTCTGATACCTTGCTCATAGTTGATGGTGAAGTGTGGTCCATACCATGACCAAGGACGTATCTGTGTTTCGATCATAGGTGCGAAGGTGTGATAGCAGTCGGGTTGGCCGATCTGTCTGAATGCGGCCTTGTCAACAGCCGACCGTCGATGGAAGGTAGCTCCAGCGCCGATACTCCAACGGTTGGAGATGTCATAGTTGGAGACCAGTCGGATCTTCATGTCTTTAAAACGATCCAGCATCAACTGTTGGTAAGTGCTGTCTTTATCCTGATTAGTGGCGTATTCCCTTACACTGTTGTTACGTATGCGGTTACCATTACCAATCTCTAACTCTACATATCCATGACGATTCTTGTTGAATGTATAGCGGATGGGCATGGTGAAGTAGAACTGTTTCTGCTTGAAAGAATATCCCATACGGGTGTAGAACGACAATTCGCTATTCTCACTGAAAGCATAGTTGCTGCGTACCTTCATCTTGTAGGTAATGCCTCGTGAACCGCTGTAACTCACGTAAAGTGGGTTGAGTATCGGTGAGATACGAAAACTGCCTTGATCATTGGGGCCGAACGATCCTTTGATACGGTTCACCAGGTTGTCCCCGAAATAATCCCAGAATACTCTCTTCCACACACTCCGCTTCTTCGGCGGCTTCTGACTGTTGATATACCTGATGGAATCCTGTTTCTGGTATGCCTGTATGAATTCCTCCGTGAGTGGGAAGGGGCGCACCTTTTCCATCAATGTCATATCATGGGAGTCTATGATCGTGTCGGGAATGATATTTTTCTGGCTGAACAATATCTGATGTGTAGAGTGGATATGATTCTTCAGATAACGGAAATCAGCATCTATCACACATCGCTTGGGATAGAACGACTGCGGCACCTTGTCGCCCATCTCTGTCGTCACGTGGAAGGTGATCATGTCGAATTCTCCAGAGAACTCCACCTGCTGGATCCTTCCGGTGTAGTAATCCACCAGGGCCTTTCCGCTTACCAGTTGGGTGTTTCGTTTTCTGGGTCGAAACACGATCTCTACACGGTCGTTGGTAAGAAAAGAGATGCCGTAACGGTATAACATCTTGTTCTTACGATGAAATGGTGAGAGCAGTCGGTCACCGATCAATGCCGCATCATACAACTGAGGAACCATGTATCCCATGAGGGTGGGCATGGTCTGCTTATAGCGTGGCACTGTTCCCACACTGATCTGCCGATACATCTCGTAGTCTTTCAGATCCTTGAAAGTCAGTCTGGTGTAACTCTCACCAAAATAGTCGTCATCCTTGCCTCGGGCCAGCACATGCATGCTGGGAACGGTCATCAGCGTGATGTCTTTCTTGATGGTGTTGATCTGGTATCTTATATAAACGTTCAGGTTCAGTCCATTGAAACTCTTGGCTACATCCTTGTCGTAGAGCGCTTTATAAGCGAAGACACGATTCATGATGAGTGAGTCTTTGTCGGCCCACGGAGATGTCTTGCCATTCATTACGATGCTGGTAATGAGTAAGAGTGTCAATATGCCGATTCTCCTGATCATCTTTACAAAGGTAAAATTAATCAATTAAACAATCAAACATATTGGCAAGAAAAAATTCCCGTTAAGATTCATTAACGAAATGTCATTTTATTTGTTTTGACTAAACTATATCGGATGAAAGTATTGTAGCTGTTTCCTTCATGTTGTAATGATTAACACATGAGTGCGCTATACTGGCGCACTCGAGTGCTCCTTATTGACAATGCATTGCGCCAGTATGGCGCACTATGTTTTTAGTCATTAACACTATGTCGTGTAATAACTATCGTCATTGTGATTGATGAATATGGCAACTGATAACATGTGGAGAAATGATGGTTGCTGTTTCATGAATAACAGTTAATACTTAAAAAAGAGGATGTGCTCTTACGTTGAACACACCCTCATGCATATATGCTGTTTTCTAATCTGTTATGCTTCCATAGCAGCAACTCCCGGGAGTACTTTGCCCTCGATAGCCTCGAGCAGTGCACCACCACCGGTAGAGATGTAGCTAACCTTATCGGCCATACCGAACTTGTTGATACATGCTACAGAGTCACCACCACCAATCAGTGAGAAGGCTCCGTTAGCGGTAGCCTCACAGATAGCCTCGGCAACGGCGCGAGAGCCTGCGGTGAAGTTGTCAAACTCAAATACACCGGCAGGACCATTCCACAGGATTGTCTTTGCACCTACGATAGCGTCGGCGAAGAGCTTACGTGTCTCTGGCCCGGCATCCAGACCTTCCCATCCCTCAGGAATAGCATTAGCAGGACATACCTGGGTATTGGCATCGTTAGAGAATGCATCAGCGGCTACACAGTCGGTACCCAGCACGAGGTTCACACCATTCTCTTTTGCCTTCTTGATCACGTCGAGGGCTACATCCAGTTTGTCGAGCTCTACGATAGAGTTACCGATCTCACCACCCTGTGCCTTAGCGAAGGTATAGGTCATACCACCACATAGAATCAGGTTGTCTACCTTACCGAGCAGGTTCTCGATGATACCAATCTTGGTAGAAACCTTAGAACCACCCATGATAGCGGTGAACGGGCGCTTGATATTTCCGAGTACGGCATCAACAGCCATTACCTCTTTCTCCATCAGATAACCCAGCATGCGGTTGTCTTTGTCGAAGAACTCATCGATAACAGCGGTAGAAGCGTGCTTGCGGTGAGCTGTTCCGAAGGCATCCATCACGTAAGCGTCGGCATAAGAAGCGAGCTTCTTAGCGAACTCCTTCTGTGACTTCTTCATGGCTTTCTTAGCCTCCTCATACTCAGGAGCATCCTTCTCGATACCTAC
>CADBSW010000179.1 GCA_902797505.1 uncultured Prevotellaceae bacterium
ACATAATTTAAAAATAATTATTAACCGGATCAACCTATATCACAAATAAGGCTGAAAGTAGTCAACTAAAATCGTTAAACTACACTACTGAGGAGAGTTTTAGTACATAATACTGGGAGTCCTAGTACATAATACTGGGAGTCCGAATACCTTGGACTGAGAGTCCGGGGTGTCCGGACTCTCTGGTTATATGCCTTAAAATATGTAAAGAAACCATTTTGTCCGCACAAATCAATCATCTCACAAAAACGACGTAAAAGATTATTTTTATTGTAATTATTGCAAATAGATAAAAAGTTTGCAAGCAAAAAGCGGAAAAAAGTTCAAAAAGGTAAGTTTTACTATGTAAACCACAAATGTTCAAGAATTGCAAAAAGAAAGTATAATAATGAAAAAAGGCGGGAAAATGCTTGGTGGATTCAAAATAAAAGTCTATTTTTGCGCTATAAATTTATCAAACGAACAGTTATTCATTACAAAAGAGTTTAACTAAAGAAACTATTATGGAAGTTGAGAAAATCATGCAGCACCTGGAGGCAAAACATCCAGGAGAGTCTGAGTACCTGCAGGCAGTAAGAGAAGTGCTCACATCTATCAAGGATGTTTACAACCAGCATCCTGAGTTTGAGAAAGCAAAGATCGTTGAGCGCATTGTAGAACCGGAGCGTATCACTACCTTCCGTGTGCCTTGGGTTGACGACAAAGGTGAGGTACAGGTAAATATCGGTTACCGTGTACAGTTCAACAGTGCTATTGGTCCGTACAAAGGCGGTTTGCGTTTCCACCCGTCAGTTAACTTGTCAATATTGAAATTCCTCGGTTTCGAGCAGACCTTCAAGAATGCCCTTACAACCCTTCCTATGGGTGGTGGTAAAGGTGGTTCTGACTTCGCTCCCCGCGGTAAGAGTGATGCAGAGATCATGCGTTTCTGCCAGGCCTTCATGACCGAGCTTTACAAGGTGATCGGTCCGGATATGGACGTACCTGCCGGTGATATCGGTGTTGGTGGTCGTGAGATCGGCTATCTCTTCGGTATGTACAAGAAGCTCACCAGCCAGTTCCACGGTGCTACTCTGACCGGTAAGGGTCTTGAGTGGGGTGGCTCTATCCTCCGTCCGGAGGCAACAGGTTTCGGTGCTCTCTATTTCGTTCACCACATGCTGGAGACAGCTGGTATCGACATTAAGGGTAAGACCGTTGCTCTGTCTGGTTTCGGAAACGTAGCTTGGGGTGCTGCCAAGAAGGCTACCGAGCTTGGTGCTAAGGTTATTACTATCTCTGGTCCAGACGGTTACATCCTCGACGAGGCTGGTCTGAACGAAGAGAAGATCGCATATATGCTTGAGCTTCGTGCCAGCGGTAACGATATCTGCGCTCCTTACGCAGAAGAGTTCCCAGGCTCTAAGTTCGTAGCAGGCAAGAAGCCATGGGAAGTTAAGGCTGACATCTATCTGCCTTGCGCTACCCAGAATGAGTTGAACGGCGCAGATGCTGACAGCATCTTGGCTAACAAACCTCTGTGCGTTGCTGAAGTTTCTAATATGGGTTGTACAGCTGAGGCTGTTGACAAGTTCATCGAGGCTAAGCAACTGTTTGCTCCTGGTAAGGCTGTTAACGCTGGTGGTGTTGCTACCTCAGGTCTTGAGATGACTCAGAACTCTATGCGTATGTCATGGTCAGCTGAGGAAGTAGACCAGAAGTTGCATGGCATTATGGCCGGTATCCACGCTCAGTGTATGAAGTACGGTCAGGAGGATGGCTATATCAACTATGTGAAGGGTGCTAACATCGCCGGCTTCATGAAGGTTGCTAATGCCATGATGGCTCAAGGAATTGTTTAATTGATCAAATTTGGAAATCAGAAAAGATAAAACTGGTTTAAACAAATCCAACAAACTACAAGGTAGCAGGGGTCTCACAAGACTTCTGCTTCTTGTGGTTTTACTCTTTTCTGTACACCTTATTATTATAGCGCAGGAGAAGGGCAAGGCATCCTATTACTCACAGCGACTGCATGGCGCCCGGATGAGCGACGGCTCGAAATATCACCGTGACAGCATGACGTGTGCTCATAGGCGTTATCCTTTGGGCACGATGCTGAAGGTGACCAACTTGTCTAACGGTAAGAGTGTGGTGGTGAAGGTTACCGACCGCGGACCGCATGCCCGTGGGCGTATCATCGACTTATCGTATGCCGCCGCAAAGGAGATCAACATGATTGCCGCCGGAATCGCCACGGTAAGGGTAGAGCCATATAAGGAGCATTCTGGCATCCCCTACAGAAATGATGATAAAGATGATATAGAGATCGACTTTGAGTTCAACAAGCATATCTTCGACTACGAGCCAAAATGGCAGATCAAGGAGAATAACGGTCCGGTATTCAGCGACCAGATGCGTGACAAGGTGCTTGATGATGAAGAGAAGATCTCACAGATGAAAGACGAGATACACACCCCCACAAAAACAACACCCACAAAAAAAAGGGAGGAACGCCCGGCGCGTACCCCCCATAAAGCTTCACAACATCACAGCAATCAGTAACGAGCTGTCCGTACGTTCATCTCATGGATCTTAGAGATTACCCTGTTGTCGCCCTGTATCGCACAGATACGGAAGCGGGCAGTGCCATTCTTCAGTCGTTTGTTGGCTCTCACCATCGCCGTATAGCGGATACCTTTGTTAGGGGCGATACGCTCCACATGCACACCCGGTGATACCAGAATCTGACGGTTGCCGGAAATCTCCTCTACGATAGGCTGCACATCATACAACGTAGTGTTAGAGGTATTCCTCACCTCGAAGATGATCTTACAGGTCTCGTTGGCACTCAACGTATTATCCATGTTATCATCTACAAAGCGCAGATTGCGGATTTCCAGATTGGCATTGTAACGGGTATTGACAGACGCGCTGGGCTCATAGCTGTTCACCTTGGATGCATTGTAACCGCTGGTGTAGTCGGCATCATTGTACTCATAGATACGGTCATCCCCACTATTGGTAGGATCGAAGCCACTGTCATTGTAATCCTGGTAATCATTATAGTCACGATTACGCTGGTTGTAACGAGAATTGCTCTTCTCGTAGGTACGCTGATGATACTCATCGATCTTCTGCTGCTGCGCCTGATCAGCGGCATTACCGATAGCAGCGCCGATAATCGCGCCACCTGCCATACCTAACAACGTGCCCACATCACTGCCACGCGGACCATCCGTGATACCACCGATAGCCGAGCCCAAGATAGAACCGATCGTAGAACCTGTATAAGCGCCCGAAGCGGTATACGATCCACAACTGCTCATCAAGAACAACACACCCACTGCATAAACCGTTGCTTTCTTCATATTCATCATCTTTTAATGGTTTCTACATTCATATTTCACCGCAAAGATAGACAAAAAACGAAGAATCACCAAATAGTTTTTCCCTATTCTGCAGTAGGGAATTCCCTAAATCATACGAACAAATCAAAAAGAATAAGCATACAGAATGAGTATAAACAGCGTGTTCCTGCGTCATCATATAAACCATAACCCTATGAAGAAATTTATGAAAAGACTATCTTTAGTTTGTCTCCTGATGGTGACAGCATGCATTACCCTGAGTGCACAAACCGCCAACGTACCCATGTGGGAGCGTTTCGAGAAAGCGTTTACACTGAAAACAGAGAAGAACCCGTTTACGGATATCGACTTCACAGCCACCTTTGTACATGAAGGTGATGGCGTCACCATGACGGTGGATGGCTTCTACGATGGCGACGATACGTTCAAGATCCGTTTTATGCCTACCCTGAAAGGCAAATGGACATACACCACCAGATCAGCCGAGAAAGAACTGAACATGCAGGAAGGTAGTCTGATATGTACTGATGCGCTTTCCACACAGAAGGGAATGGTGCAGGCAGGCAAGGATCAGAACTTCATCTACCCCGACGGTTCGCTGTATCATCCCGTAGGCACCACCTCCTACGCATGGATACACAGTGACAACGAGCGTCAGGAACAGACATACAAGACACTGGATGAGACGGGATTCAACAAACTGCGCTTCTGTGTCTTCCCCAACAACAGTGTATATGAGTGGCCCACCATCTATCCTTTCAAACTGTTGAAGAAGAGTCATTCCGACGAACTGAAGAAGGATGTCTACCTGTGGGATTTCTCCCGTTTCGACGTCAAGTTCTTCCAACATCTCGACAAGGTGGTGGAACGCCTGCGTGACATGAAGATAGAAGCCGACCTGATCCTCTTCACACCCTACGACGCCGGGTTATGGGGATTCGACCGCATGAGCATGGAGAACAACATGCGTTATCTGAAATATGTGGTGGCGCGCCTGGCATCCTACAGTAATATATGGTGGTCGATGGCCAACGAGTGGGACCTGGTAAGAGCCAAGACACACGACCAGTGGATCGAGATGTCGAAGTATGTGGCAGAGAAAGATCCCTATCATCACCTGCTCTCTATCCATGGAGGCACTGCCGTATATATCGATTACAACCAGCCTTTCTACACCCATGCCAGTATTCAAGACCAAGGTCCGCTGTATAACTTTGAGGGAGCAGCTACGGTAAGGAATATCATCCACAAACCGATCCTCTTCGACGAGGTGTGCTATGAGGGC
>CADBSW010000180.1 GCA_902797505.1 uncultured Prevotellaceae bacterium
GGCAACGTTATAGGGATCTGCCTCAGTACCTGTGCCGGAAGGAGTGCCGGTAGAGCCACCGCCACCACCGCCAGGACCTTCGGTCTTACCGTTAAGTGAGTAGAGGTAACACTCTTTCTGTGAACTTTCAGGGGTGTTACCATTATAGTTGGTAACTTTACCATACAAGATTACCTCGTCACCTTCCTTTAACAGATCGCCGTTAGAATATTCTTTGTTACCGAGATAGAGTGCACGATATACATAGAATTGTCCGTTCTCCGTGCCGTCATCAGAGATATAGAATGTGGCATTACCGAATCCTGAGTCGTAATTCTGCGGAACACCATTCCTGTCAACGGCGATAGAAACGACCTTACCCTTGAAATAGACGTTATCACTCTTGGCATTGGATGCTAACGATGCTGCCAATTGGCTGATTGCTGCTACATTATACGGATCCTCTAAGGTTCCTGATCCAGCTACTGGTCCGCTCGGAGTACCTCCACCGCTTGTTTCGCCATTCAGTGAGTAGATGTAGCAACCCTGGGTAAACTCGTAAGTTCCATTGTAGTTGACGAGCACACCGCAGATAACTACCTCATCGCCGTCTTTGATCTCCTCTTCTGATTTGAAGTTCTTGTTACCAAGACTCTTGGAGCGATACACGGTGAGTTGATCCTTTGATGTACCGTCGTCGGAGATATAGAAGGTGGCATTACCGAATGAACCGGTGTCGATCTCCTTAATAGAAACGATCTTACCTTTTACATATACGTTGGTGCTGGGTGCCTCACCCGACTCGATCAGTGCGTTGGCAGCTGCCACATTGTACGGATCATCTACAGTACCCGATCCAGCGGGCTCTACCGTAGAACCGCCACCATCATCGATAGCTGCCTGGTTAGGGTCGTCGTAGGGCATCGGTACATCCGCACAGCTTGTAAATGCCATGGTCACCATGACCATCATGAACACGGAATAAATAATCTTTTTCATGTTATCTTGTTTTTTATACTTTTCTTTTATTGGTTTATAATCTCAATATCATCAGCCGTGCGGATGAGTATCTGCCACGTAGAGCGATAACGGGTGAAGATACCCGTGATGTTCACGGTGCCCGTAGGCAGGGCATCGGCAGCAAAATTGGCATACGTACTGGTGCGCACCACCATATAACTGTCGTTCAATCCTACCAGCCCTCTGTTCACGCTGTTGGCCGCATCCTTCTCCTTATCTGGGGCGAAGGTGGTCTTGCCGTCAGCTTTCTTGAAGGTCACGCCCTTGATGGTCATCAGTTTGCCGCAGTTCTCCTGGATGTAGTCGGCATCGCGGTATTTGCTCTTGTCGAACTCTACGGGTGTGATGACTCCCTTGTCGCTGGTATTCAGGATCTTGAAATGGTCGTTCCAGAGGATACGGCTCATCCTACTTACGTAGCTGGCGCCGTTCTTGTTGGTGTACGGAGTGCCGAGTTCGGGCTGCTGACCGTAGCCACCGATATACAATCCCTTCAGATCAATGAGGATCTCTGTGCCTACCGGCATATAACTGAACAGTCCGCCCTGTGCGATGCAAACCAACAGGGCACCGGTGCCGTCATCAATAGCTACTTCGTTATAGATATTTCCACCGATATCGTTACCCGTGACATATCCTTTGATCTGGATATCATCGGTAATCTCCTTATATGAGTTGGTGGAGTTGAAGATTACTGACGTATACTGGTCTTTCAGTTGTTTGATGGTAATGACATTTGTCTCCGTGAGATTCCTGTTGCCATACGGACTGCCCACTGGGTAGGGGTTCTCCCAGTCGTCATCCATACAACTGGTTGCCATACAACAGATCAACGCTAACAGAATATATTTTATATCTTTCATCTTTGTCATGTTTTTAGAATTTATAAGCAAGGTTAATCATTCCGTTAGTGCCGTAAGCATAGTATTTCTTCGGATTGAGAGAGAACTTGTACGCACGCACGTTACCCGATGCGGTATAGTCGCTTCGGCTCTGTTCGTATCCGCCCGTACAAAGTTTGGTGTTGTTCAGCAGATTCGTGATGCTGAGGTTGATCGACAGGTTGCCGTGCTTCATTCGGATGGTACGTCCGATGCTGGCATCTACCATGAATCCGCCTTTGCCCTCAGCCTGTGCCAAGGCTGACTCCAGGATATTACCTTCGTTGTCGTATACATCACCGTTCACCTCTTGTCTGCCCTGCAGCGTACTGCCGTAGCGGTAGCTGGGTGAGTAGGAGAGATAGATACGGTCGTAGTAGTTGCAGTTCACGTCGATGAACCATCCACTGGCATGGTAGCTCAGTCCTACGCTGGCAGCCGTCAATGGCGTTCCTGCCTCGCGCATGTTCTTATTATATACGGTCTCGGGCTTACCGCCGTTGGCGTCGTTGAAGGTTCCCGAGGTGGATTTCATATACCATACATTGGCGTTGTTGGTGTTCTTCGCCTCACTGATAGTTCCCAATGCCATGAAGTCGAGACTCGAGGTGATCTTGTATTTCATTCCTACCTCCACACCGTAGTATGCTTTCTTGATGCCCGACAGCGAGACATACGAGAAAGAGTTGATATCGTCGAAGTAGAAGTTCTGGTACTCCGTGACATCCGACAGTTGACTGTAGTAGCCGTTGATGTTCAGGTGTATGCGGGCATTCTGATACTGATAGCCCACTTCTGAGCTCAGTACGCTCTCGTTGTCGAGGTTCACTACAAAGTCGTTGTTGATCTCGGGTGATACAAATGCAGTGGATGGCAGTGGCGCCCGTTTCTCATAACCGGCACCCAGCAAGACGGTATGTCCGTGTCCGAGATTCATCGTGGCTCCGATCTTCACACCACCATCTAAGAACTTTGCCGTTCCGCTCTTGCCGTAGGAGTTCTCCGGGGCCATACCGTTGCGCATCTTTCCGTCGCGCTGCATGGTGACACCGCCGATCTTTGCGGCTGCATTGAGGTGTATCTTACCGAAGTTGTGTGCGTAGTTGGTCCATGCCGTGGCTTTGTTCACCAGGATATTGAAGTCGTATCCGAACCTGTCACCTTCGCGCACTACCGCATTGGGGTTGTTCATGTCATACTGCACCTCGTCGGAGTTGGGCGCATAGGTGCCGATGGCGTAGGTGTTCAGGTTGTGGAAATTGTTTGCTCCCAGCAGATCCTCCATTGTCTGGTAGTGCATGCCTTTATTCGTGGCAGCCTGCAGTCCGATATTCCAGATGCTGTTCTTTGTAAGTTGCTTATGCAGCGCTGTGGAGAAGGCGATGTTCAGGTTGTCGTTATGCTTGGCCTGCAGGTAATACATGGCGTCGGCACCTTGTTCGTTTACCTGTCGGTTGGCGTAATACAGTTTATCCCAGTCGATCTGGCGGTTGCGCTTGCTGGCCGTCATATATTTATAAGAGGTGTTCCAATCCTCCAAGTTCTGGTCCGTGCGGTTACGGATATCTGTCTCATCCCACACGTCGTAGTAGCTTGATGGCAGCAGCTTCCAGTAGTCGGGCTGCGGGTTGTCGCTGTCATTGTAGTTCAGTTTGGTACTCTTATAGATAGAGTATCTGCCTAACAGCGAGGTGGTCAGACGGGTGTTGTCATCGATCTTCCAGTCCCATGTCAACAGGGCGGTAGGCGAGAAGTCGTGCACCACGCGTGAATTACGCTTCTTGCCGTCTTGCCATCCCCAGTAGGGGTTATACTGGTTGTTGTTGGCCAACCAGTACATCTCGTCGGTAGAGGCACCTTGTGAGGCGCGCTCGGTGGGGTTACCCCAGGTAACGAATGAGATGGCGTGCTCGTGCTGATCGCCTAACAGTTTCTCTACGCCGAGGAAGTAGGACAGTGAGTTGTAGAATGTTCCTTCTACATATCCCTCATTGGCCCAGCGGTAGGTGATATTGGCCGAGTAGGCCCATCCCTTCTCGTTCAGTCCGCTGTTGTAGGTGTACATGCCGCGCACCAGGTAGTTACGGTTGGCGCCCGTCAACGTCAGTCGCTGTCCGGTAGCCATGTTGGCCGGACGGAAATTGTAGTTGTTCGATCCTGCCATACCCGTCATAGAGAAGTTGTTGTTCTCAAAGGGTAGCGCGAACTCCACGCCTTTGGTCTGCTGGTTCAGACCACCCACAAGTGAGTAGCGGAACTGCCCGCTCTCCATGTCGTTCATCTGCACGCCGTTGATATATACATCATTGAAACGCTGATTGAACGCACGGTAACGGAAACGTACGGGTGAAAACAGGTAACCCACCTCATTGGCATAGATATTATTGTTGGAACTGATGATGGTGACATTCTGCGACATATCATCATCCTCGCCCAACTGTGCCTCCGTAAAAGTAAAGGAGGATTCCTCTATGGTGGCTTCCTTCTGTCCCTCTGTTCCACTGACTTGCGCAAAGGCAAATGGTGTGTAGCAAAGAGCTAACACAGCTAATAAAAGCTTCTTTTGCATATAATATTCTGGTTAGTATTTCTTGCAAAGATAACATTTATTATTGGAAGTGCAAAATTAATTTAATAAAAATAGCAGATCACCCATCGTTATTTGAAATATTATTGTTATCTTTGTGGCAAATTCTTATACTACTCTTATGAAAAAACTGAATATTGTCTTGGTCATATTACTTTGTTTTGTGACCATCTGTCTGCAGGCACAGAAAGAACAGAAAAGTTATACGGTCTATGCAGTAGGCTTTTATAACCTGGAGAATCTCTTCGACACTTGTCATGACGAGGGGAAGAACGACTATGAATACCTTCCTACGGGTGCCAATAAGTGGACGGGGATGAAATATTCTCACAAACTGCGTAATATGTCGAGAGTGCTCTCAGAGATGGGTACTGATGTGCTTGCCAATGTGGGTTGCTCATTCATCGGCGTGTCAGAGGTAGAGAATGCCAAGGCCCTTTCTGATCTTTGTAATCAGGAGCCCCTGAAGGCCCGTAACTTCCAGTTTGCCCATATCGAGGGTCCTGACCGTCGTGGTGTTGACTGCGCCCTGCTTTATAACCCCGCACTGTTTCAGGTAGACTCGATGTACCTGGTGCCCTATGTACCCGAGGAAGAGAAAGACAGCACCTTTAAGACTCGTGGCTTCTTTACAGTATGCGGCAGACTGGCCGGAGAACCAGTATCTGTTGTTGTATGCCACTGGCCCAGTCGTTTTAGCACCTCTTATTATCGTGAGGTGGCAGGCCGGCAGACCAAGGCTGTGGTAGATGACCTGAGAAAGAAGAACCCAGAGATGAAAGTCTTTGTGATGGGTGACTTGAACGACGATCCCATCAATACCAGCGTGACCGTAGGGTTGCGAGGCAAAGCTAATCCTGATGAGGTGGGCGATGATGACATGTATAACCCCTGGTATAACGTGCTCGCCAAGGAGGGGCGCGGCACCCTGAGCTATCAGGGGTCCTGGAATCTGTTCGACCAGATCCTCCTGTCGTCTAACCTTATTAATAAGAATAAGGAGCGCAACTACGAGTCGTTGAAGTATTGGAAGAATCAGATCTTCCGCCGTGACTACCTTATACAACAGGAGGGCAACTATAAGGGTACTCCCAAGCGTACACATGCCGGTGGCGTATGGCTCGACGGCTATAGCGATCACCTGCCTACCGTGGTCTATCTGGTAAAGGAGAAGAAGTGACAGAGTATCATCCGCTGCAACCCTTCCTGCCCGAGAATGCCCATGTGCTGATGCTCGGTAGTTTTCCTCCCGCCAAGAAACGGTGGTGCATGGATTTCTTCTATCCGAACTATATCAATGACATGTGGCGAATCATGGGACTTGTCTTCTTTCACGACAAGCTTCATTTCGTGGATGAGGCGCAGCGCACTTTCCGTAAGACGATGATTGTGGAGTGGTTGCGGCAGACGGGCATCGCTCTTTATGATACGGCCACGGCCGTGATACGCACGAAGAATACCGCCTCTGACAAGGATCTCGAGGTGGTGGAACGCACCGATGTGGATGCGCTGCTTAGGGAATTGCCAGAATGTAAGGCCATCGTGGTGACTGGACAGAAAGCCGCCGACGTGCTCACCGGGCATTACGGTATCACACAACCTAAGGTGGGCGGTTATGTGCCATTCCCCTTCGAGGGGAGGATCATCAGACTCTATCGGATGCCCAGTTCATCGAGAGCCTATCCTATGCGCTTGGAACAGAAAGCCGTCTTTTATGAACAGATGTTTAACGAATTAGGATTATTATAAATACAGATATGACAATCATAGGAATAGCTGGTGGCACCGGTTCGGGAAAGACCACCGTGGTAAAGAAGATCGTGGAGGCGCTGCCACCGCATTGCGTGGCCGTAGTGCCCATGGACTCATATTACAACGACACCTCTGACTTGACAGAGGAAGAGCGTAAGCAGATCAACTTCGATCATCCTGATGCCTTCGACTGGAAACTGCTGCATAAGCAGATTGCCCAACTGCGCAGGGGAGAGGCTATCGAACAGCCCACCTACAGCTATATCATCAGCAACCGACTGAAAGAGACCGTCCATGTGGAGCCTAAGCCGGTGATTATCATCGAGGGCATCATGACGCTCGTAGACCGTAAACTGCGTTCGTTAATGGATTTAAAGATCTTCGTGGATACCGACAGCGATGAGCGACTCATCCGTAATATCCTGCGTGACGTGGTAGAGCGCGGACGTACTGTCGACATGGTGCTCAACCGTTATATGGAGGTGCTCAAGCCGATGCATGAGCAGTTTATCGAGCCCACCAAGAAGTACGCCGATATCATCATCCCGCAGGGTGGAGAGAACACCAAGGGTATCAATATCATCTGTAAATATATCGAAGGACTGGCACGGTAATAAGTATTACCATGCTATTCCTTCACTTCCTCTGCCACAACTTCCTGTGCGTTCTTTGCTGCGGCAGCTTGCTCTTCAAGCTGTTGCTGCATCTTGAGGTATTGTTTTCTCACGCGGTAAATCTTCAGGGCGTTGATACACTCCACAATACCGTATAATACCAAGCCCCAGCCCAAGAGTTTGAAAGGCAGGGCGGCCATCTCCATGGGGCGCACAACGGTATAGATGCCCACGAGGAGAATGACGATGGGGAGGAGCCAGTAGATAACGCCAATATTGCTGAACTTACGGGCGGTGATGAGGTTGACCAGTTGGTTGATGGCACCCAAGATCAGGATTGCTGACAGGGTGTATAGCAGTCCTTTGACGAAATTGCCGGGCATCACCGCCAGGATAATACCCAGGATCATACTGCCGATACCCACGATGGGGTAGGAGGGCTTGACGAGTGCCTTCAGCTGTTCTGCGCGCTCACGGTCGACAACCGCCGTGGTATCGCTGTCACTACGCATCTCCATCATCATGTTCCATTGTTCTGCCGCCGACTGCACCCTGCGTTTCTCCACGTAGTAGGCAATGACGGATATCAATCCACTGATGAAAAACAGGGCTCCGAAGATGAGCGTCATCCAATGTACCATGTCGTGGCGGTAGATTACCAGCATATAACCGACTGCTATCGCGCATACTGAGCGCAGCAGTGAACTTTGTAGTATCCTCATGATGTTATTCTTATTTTTCTTGCGAAATTAATAAATTCTGCTGAACAAACCAATTTTTTTATTAATTTTGTAGGCAAATACGACGATAATGACAACCTTATATTTAGTGAGACACGGGGAAACCGTTGACAATGTTAACCAGATCATGCAGGGACAGACGCAAGGGCAGCTCACCGAGAATGGTGTGCGACAGGCAGAGCAGTTGGCCGAGGAGATGTGTCGGGTGCCTATCGATGTGTTTGTTTCCAGTGATCTGAAGAGAAGCATGGATACCTGTAGGATCATTGCTCAGCGACATGACAAGGAGATCGTTACCACACCGCTGTTGCGGGAGCGCGACTGGGGCGGGTTTACAGGGAGGTTTATCCCCTCGCTGAAGGATGAGGTGTGGCCCGATGATATCGAGTCATTAGACGAATTGTTGAGTCGTGCCCGCCGCTTCTTGTCGTTTATCAAAGAGGAATACCCCGGGAAAAAAGTGCTGGCCGTAGGGCATGGCATCATCAACAAGGCTATCCAAGCGGTGTATTTCGATAAGACGATGAAGGAGATCCCCCGGATGATGAATGCGGAAGTAAGGACTTTGGAATTATAATGAACAATAACCAATCACTAACAAGCAGACCTCAAGGACTTTCGTATAGACAAAAAAAATAAGGACAGGGCCACTCACGTAGACCTGTCCTCTAATCTATAACCTAAATTACTAACCTAAAAACCTTAATACTACTAATCACTAACCATTATATAATATCTATTTTATAACTCAATTTCCTATGGCGATGATTGATTTCCCCTCCCTCATTCCGGGCTTGACCCGGAATCTCATCCGTATTTCTCCGCTGCAGATCGCGGATCAAGTCCGCGATGAGGGTTTATCTCTACAATCGCTGCTCCGATAATTATCAATTATCAATTTTCAATTATCAATTCTTATCGGTGTCCTCCGAAGTGACCGCCACCGCTGTTTCCACCACGGCTGCCGCTGCTGTGTGAAGAACCGCCACCGCGTGTCATGCCACCACCTCTTGAACCACTGCTGTGTGAAGAGAAACCGCTACTTCTTGGAGCACTGCTTCTTGAGAAGCTGCTGCCGCTGCTACTGCTGCGTGAGGGAGAGAAGGTGCGGTTGGGGGTAGAATAGCTCCTGTTGGTGCTACCGCTTCTCATCTGTGAGCTGCTGCCAGGGTATGAGCGACTGCCCACCGTTGAGCGTGTGCTGCTCTCACGACTGCCACCGAAACGACCGCTGTTACCATAGCTGTAGCCACCGCCTGAGCGTGTTCCCACATCACTGTGACGCCTGTTCTCTATGCTGCGGTTGATGCTGCCACGATTCATGCTGCCACCTCTGTTGCTCTCGATGCGTCCGCGCTCTATTGGAGCATTGATGCGCTCCAGTCCACGACCGCCATGATTGCGGCTGAAGTGCCCGCTGAGGTTGCGATAGTCGCCACGGTCGAAGCCGTTGCGCATACCGATACCTCTGCTGTTGTGGGCAATACGGTGATCTCTTCCGAATACACGTCCGTAATACCAGCTACGTCCACCGTTTACATGCCAGCTGTGAGCACCGCGGTAGGTCCAGTAGAAGTTAGGACGACCGAAGTAGAAGTAGGTGCGATGGGGATAACGGGCATAAACACTGAAGTGCCAGTAGCCTGCGTCCCAGTATAACGGGCGATAGAAATAGTTGGCTGCGCAATAGGCTCTGTACTGCCAATCCAACAGGATGTAGCTCAGATCCAGGTTACGTCGGGTCCAATAAGTACCATACAGATCATCATAATTGTCTATGCTGAGCAGATAATCGAGGTTTATCTCGTATGCTGCCTCATACTGATCTTGTGTAAGGTTCAGCTCGTATGCCATCTTGTCGGTAAGGAACAATGCTTGGTCACGTGCCTGCTCGTAACTCATGGCATTCGCTGCTACTGTTGTAGTAAACAGAACTGTTAAGGCAATCATCCACTTTTTCATAATCGTATATTTTAAATGTTATTACTCGTTGTTATTCTTTCACATTGCAAAGAAACAACAAAAAAAAGAGTCTTACAAAGGATTTTCCCTACTTCGCGAGGGAATTTCCCTATTCATCATTTTGTGCTGATAACAGTATGTTCATGATGGTGTGGCAATGGAGGAACAGTTTTATGATGATGAGGCACGGATTGGGTAACTACCGAAAGGAGTCCGGAGCCTCCGGACTCCCAGTCCAAGTACTCCGGACTCCCAGTCTTAATACATAATACTCTCGTCTGTGATAACTAAATCCAAAAGATATATGTATATAATAAGGTACGTATGGGTACTTAATACCCGTTATTTTGCTATATTATCCTCTTCAAAGGGTGCTTTTTACCTCTACAAGATATATACAAAAACTCTACAAGCGTCATTTTTCAACACTTCAAACAGTTTCTTTGATTTTGCGTAAATGTCTAAAAACTAATGAGATAAGATAATATTACTGTTTTACACGTGATTTTACACAACTATACAAAGCCTAATTTTTTATTTTGATTTTTCATTTTGTTTTGCTATATTTGCATTATTAAACGAATAGCCTATGTTCAGATCAAAAAAAGTCAGTCAATCGATCAAGGACTTGGATACCTACATGGAGCATTTGGATGAGTGCACCTTGGTATTCAAGAATGGGGTCAAGCATTTTCTGGACGGCTCATCGACTGAGTTCCAGGATAATCTGAATACGATAACAAAGTTACGAGATACCACTACCGAGTTGCGCAGGAACATCGAGAATGAGTTTTATTCCTTGGCCATGTTGCGAGACAACCGGGTGGATATCATGCAGTTGTTGGAGCGTTTGGATAAGATCGCTGATCTGCTGTTCAAGAATCTGTGGCAGTATGATATAGAGGTGCCTTTCTTCCCGGCTGAGTTGACCGTGAATTTCCTGAAGCTCATTGAAATATCATCGTTGGCGGTGGAGGGGAGTATCGAGGCAGCGAAGATCTATTTCCGTAATCCCTCACATATCACGGAGAAGATCCACCGGATCTACTATTTCGAGAAAGAGGTGATGAAGCAGGCGCAGGGCATCAAGCGACAGGTATTCCACGAGATGGATAATATGAAACTCAGTCAGAAGTTCCATCTGCGTTATTTCACGCTCCATATAGAGGAGTTGGCGGAGGAAGCTGTCAGGGTGGCCGATCTGCTCTCTATCATGATGATCAAACAAAATATTTAGCATGGAAATCGTATTGACAACCATCTTCCTGTTACTGCTGAGTGTCTGGGTGGGGCGCCAGGAGATTGCCTACAGCTTTGCAGGGCTGCACATCGCAGAGATACTTTCTCTGAAGACGTTCAGCACTTATCTGCTGTTGGCTATCCTCATGGGAACCGGCTTGTTGCTGCTCCTGCCTTACCATGCAGAGAACTTCCAGATGGGACGTCTGAGCGATTTGGTGACGGTTATGCTGCTGACCATCCTGGTGGTGAACAGTTTGAACATGCACACATCGGTGGTGATGGCATTCTGGGGAGCCATCGGCGGACTGGTGTATTTCTATCATCCCTCATCGGGGGCATACCCTTTCTTGTCGCTGATCCTCTCTTGGTTGGTGATGCCTTTGTGCAGCGTCTTCCTCACCTATTTATATTATAGGTTGATCGAGCGCTATGCCAAGCAGTCGGATGACCACCTGTTGCAGCGTTTCTACAATATCCGTCAGGTGGCTTTCGTGGGTGTTGTTGTCTGTGGCATTGCCCTGACATACAATTACTTCTTGCTCTTCAACCCTCTGTTGAGTGCTGTTACTGATCACCTGTCGTTGGGAAAGGCGGGGCTTGTCGTGTTCTTGCTTGTTGCGGCTTTGTTGTGTTTCGTGGCTGCCGTTCGCCGAGTGCGTAATGGCTTCGGCACTACCAAGATCATCAACCGCCATATCGCCTCGCTCTACTCGCTGATCACGGTAATTGTCGTCTCTACAATCGTCAGCATACTCTGTGCACTGTCGATACCTGCTGTGTTGTCGGCCAACCAAGTGAAAGAGTGCAACAATATCTACCTGGATCCCGAGAAGAAGTACATCCATCTGCTGAATGTGGGCACGATCAGTCTGCTTACCCCTCTGTTGGCCTTCCTACTGAGTATGTTGATGGCCTCCCTGATAGACGATCTTTATCTGAAGACGGCCATCGTGGTGTTTATCGTGATGCTCTCCGTCTTGGCGCATCTCTATTTCAACCAGTGGATGAAGCACAGTCGTACGAAGATGGCCTTGAGCGATGAGCTGCATCGGAAGGAAGAGGTAGACCGCGAGATGAACCGTCTGGATGTGCTGGCGGTGACCTCGCAGTTTGATGTGCTCTCCAAGGAGATCGACTTGAAACAAAGGGAGTTGATCAACCTTTCGCTATATCTTCGTCAGCAGCGTGACTACCTGGAGGATATGAGCAAGCGCCTGTTGGCCAGTGCCCATATGGAGGATGTTGATGAGATGCGCCGGGTGGTGACCCAACAGGCTAATGAGTTGCATGACAATATCAAGTTGTCGGAAGAGATGGACCAGTTCTTTACGCAGGTGGATGAGATGCATAAGAACTTCGTGGGGCGCTTGAAGATGCGCTGCCCCGATATCTCCGAGCGTGAGAAGCGCCTTGCCATCCTCCTTCGGTTGGGTTATTCGAGTAAGGAGATCGGCAGCCTGATGAATATAGAGACCAAGAGTGTTGAGATCGGGCGTTATCGTCTGCGTAAGAAACTGAAGATGGATCGCAGCGAGAATATCGTTCATTATCTGCAATTGCTATAAGTACTAATCAATCAATATTTACTATTAATCTTACAAATCATGAAGAAGAAACTTTTATTACTTTTGTGTGTCATGCAGCTGGGAGCTGTAGCGATGGCGCAGGAAAATGATGAGGTACGCTACAACCAATATGGTGTGCAAGTGGATCGTAAGGAGCTGAAGACAGAGGCAAGGAACAATATCCTTGTGTTCGAGTCGAAAAAGCAAGATTACAAGGTATGGTTTGATAACCGTGTACAGGTGGACGGCGCCACTTTCTGGGGAAAGAATCCCGACTATAATCCTATCGGTAACGGTGTTTCCTTACGCCGTGTCCGTTTTGCCATGAAGGCACAGTTGACGAAAGACTGGTATGGTGAGGTGGATATGGATATGGCCGACGGTACTTTTGAGTTGAAGGATGCTATCATCGAATACGACGGTTTGAAGAACTGGGAGTTTAAGATGGGTAACTTCAAGGAGGAGTTCTCTATGGAGCGCACCAGCAGTTCGCGCTATCTGTCATTGATCGAGCGTCCTATGGTCACTCAGGCCTTGGCTCCTTCCCGCCATCTCGGTGTGCAGGCCGCTTTCCTGACGGAGTATTTCCGTTGGTCGGGTGGTATGTTCTTCCAGGAGGTTGCCGGCTCAGAGGAGATCACCAATGTACAGGATAACAATAAGGACTTTGGTCGCAGTCAGGGTTATTCATTCACCACGAAGGCTGGTTGGATGCCTCATACCAAGGACCGCACCAAGGGATTCTACCTCGGCGCGAAGGCATCTTATCGTACACCAAAGACTACCGATGCCCCGGGTGACTTCGGAGGTGTCCGTTTCTCTACCCGTAACTCCACCAGTATCAACAGAAAGAAATACATTGATACAGACGTGATCAAGGACGTGAACCACTTCTGGTTGTATGGTACAGAGGCTGCCGCTTACTACAAGGGATTTAAGTTCCAGAGTGAGTGGATAGGAACTCATGTAACGGCAAAGGATGGTAACTACAACTTCGGTGGACATTACTTTACGTTAGGTTATATGCTCCTGGGCGGTAACCAGCACTTCAACGTGGCAGAGGGTGAGTTTACACAGCCTGGCCGCGGAAAGAAATGGGGTGATATCGAGTTGTGTCTGCGTTACGACTACCTCGATCTGAATGACAATGGTGTATGGGGTGGTAGTGGTCAGAACTATACCGCTGGTCTGAACTTCTACATCAACAACTTCTTTAAGTTTGCCATCAACTTCCAGCACAGTGACAACGACCGTTATGCCAACGGTAAGGGAAAACTGTTGATCGGACATGATGCTTCTGGAAAGCCTACGGCTGATTACAAACAGGCTGTAGAGCCCAAGGGTAAGGGTGGCGTAAGCTACAATATGTTGGCTGTTCGTTTTGAGATCGACTTCTAATTAAGTGAAGAGTGAAGAATGAAGAGTGAAGAATGAATAATCACGATTAATATAATTATGCATATGAAATCAATAAAATATTTATCCATGATGGCTGCGGCGCTCCTTCTTGCCGCATGTGTAGAAGATAAAGTCTACGAGGGACCATCGACAATCGTTGCTGTAACTCCCGACATTACGGCGCCTACCTCAGAGAATTCGGTGACCATCACTGCAGAGTTCTCCGGATTGCAGGCTATCCAAAGTGCTACCCTCAGCTATAATGCCAACGGCACGAAGGCTGATGTGCAGATGACCGGCAGTGGAAATATCTGGAAGGGTGTGATTCCTCCACAACCGGATAAGACAACCGTGAAGTATTTCGTAACAGTGGTAAATGAGGCCAATTACTCTACCACCTCAAAAGAGTTGGAGTATGTGGTGGGTGATCCTCCTATCGAGTATGACAAACTGCGTCTGAATGAGCTCTTCGGTGCTGCGGCTACCGATGATGGTAAGTTTATCGAGATTTACAACAACAGTGATAACCCCATCAAGTTGAAGGATGTGGTATTGCGCAAGGATGAGGCCGACTGCTGGACAGGTATCGATGGTGAGGTGATTCCTGCACATGGTGTATTTGCCGTGATAGGTGCTAAGGGTACTACTCCTCGTGGTTTCTCCAGTGGTTTCTCTGCAAAGAAATCCGTATTGGTAGAGTTGGTTGATCCGAATGGCACGGTACTGGATAAGTTCCAGCGTGGTGAGAAAGCCGACGGATGGGGTAACCAGTCATTAGCCAATGTGAAGGTTGCTTGGGGTCGTGTGCCCGATGGCACTGGTAAGTGGATGCAAGTTGATCCTACACCAGGTGAGAAGAATGCCACAACGGGTGTTGAGGACGATACTGTTGTTCAGTGATATCAGTTCACAGTTCATAGTTTAAAAAAAATAGTTATCGTTAACGTTATCGTTATCGTTAACGTTATCGTTATCGTTAACGTTATCGTTATCGTTTAAAAAAATATATTATGGCAAAAGAAGAATTAAAGATTGGAGAGATATCCAAACCACGTTTTGAGTTTCGTAGTTTCGGACGTTGTTTCTGTGAGGCAGCCAAGCGTATGGCTCGTCTGAGTGTACCTGTTCCTGAGAAAGTGTGGGAGCGCCGTAGCACAGAGACCTATATCGTGAGTCGCACCAATGATGTGAACAACACCAAGATACGTAACGGCAAGATGGATATCAAGACCTACGTACAGACCGTTGACGGACTGGAGCAGTGGAACCCGCTGATGAAGGGAGAGTTCCCCATTGCTAAGGAAGTGTTGGAAAAGGATGTGTTCCCAGCCTTTAAGGTAGAGGGTATGCCCGTATTGGATAAGGACACCTACACACTGGAGGAGTTCCTCGAGATGATCGACAAGCATCCTGACCTGCAGGCTGTCAAGGTGGAGAAGGTACGCTATGGATATATGGTTAACGACACCATCTGTGAGACGGGTGATGTGTATATCAACGGAGCCTTGGTAAAGACCATCAATTCTGAGTCAACAGAGATCGAGGATATTAAGAAGACGATTGCCGATGTAGGACTGGAGGGTGTGGAGAACATCAACTACCTGCAGGCTATCAAGCGAGTGATAGGTATGATTAACAAACCATTAGCAAACTGATCATTATGGCACAAGAGATAGAAAGAAAATTTTTGGTAAAGGGAGACTTCAAGAGTGAGGTGTTCAAGAGTACCCGTATCACACAGGGTTATCTGAGTAGTGTTCCTGAGCGTACTGTCAGGGTACGTGTGAAGGGCGACAAAGGCTTCATCACCATCAAAGGCATTGGTAATGAGACAGGTGCCAGCCGTTATGAGTGGGAGAAGGAAATCCCCGTGGAGGATGTTCATGAACTGTTGAAGATCTGTGAGCCGGGTGTCATCGACAAGACCCGTTATCTGGTGAAGAACGGTGAATACACCTTTGAGGTGGATGAGTTCTATGGGGATAACGACGGACTCACCGTTGCTGAGATAGAGTTACCCAGCGAGGATGCTGCCTTCAACAAGCCGGCATGGTTGGGTGAGGAGGTAACCGGTGATGTACGTTACTACAACTCCATGCTCATGAAGAACCCGTATAAGAACTGGAAGTAAAGTATTACTAATGATCACGAGGGATGAGGCTACTTGTGAGAGTGGCACATCCTTCGTGAACAACGGAGTGACGTTATGAACGAATCGGAGAACAAAAAGACAAAACCGTTTGATCCACTCGATCTGAACAACTATAAGATTGAGAAACTGCCCAAGATGCAGAAGTCGGGCTTCGAGCGTTTCCTACAGCGCATCGGCGGTCCGTTGGCTATCCTTGCCTTTATCCTGCTCTATTGGGTGGCCGACATGCCGTTCATCAACCATATCGATACCAATAAAGAGACTACGACACTTACTGCCTCGGCCGTCAAACGTTACGACCAGATCAAGGAGACCATGACCAAACAGATGACTGCCGTGGAGGGTGAGAAACAGACAGAGGTGAGTGAGGCGCAGATAGAGACAGCCACACACGATCGTTTTATCCGCATCAACTATGCCATGCTGGCTATCTTCGTGGCAGCTATCATCCTATGGATCACCGAAGCCATACCCAACTACCTTACCTCATTGATGGTGATCTTAGGCATCGTCCTTACGGGAATCACCACGGATAAGACAGCCTATGCCCAGTTGGGACATCCGGTGATGTGGCTGAATATCCTGTCGTTTATCCTGGCAAGTATGTTGGTGAAGACACAGGTGGCCAAGCGCTTTGCCCTGTGGTTCGTATTGAAGTTTGGTAAGAATGCCAGTGGTATCATGCTCAGCTTCATCGTTATCAATGTGGTGTTGTCGGCCTTTATCTCTGCCACTACGGCCAAGGCCGCTATCCTCTTGCCTATCTTCATGGTGGTGGCAGCCATCTACGGTGCTACCGGGGGAGAGAACAGGAATAACTTTGGTAGGAACCTTATCCTGCAGAATCTGTTCCAGATCAATCTGGGTGCCAATGCCTTCCTTACCGGTTCGGGTGCCACACTGTTGGCAGGTGCATTGATTGCCGGTGCCATGGGCTGGGGATCGTTCAGTTATCAAGACTGGTTTACGGCTGCATTCCCGATGAATATTCTGTTGATCCTCATCGGTTGGTTTGTGGGTGTCAAACTGATCTTCCCCATGAAGAAAGAAGAGCGGGTGCCGCAGATACCTGGTGGTATGGATCGTTTGCGTGAGGAACTGAACAAACTGGGTAAGATGCGTGCCGATGAATGGAAAGCCGTGGCTATCTTTGTATGTGTGCTCATCCTTTGGGCCACCGACAAGCAGCATGGTATCAATCAGACAGCCGTTGCCTTTATGGGTGCTGTGGTAGCTTTGTTGCCAGGTGTCGGCGTGGTGAAATGGAATGATGTGGATATTCCGTGGCATCTGTTGCTGTTCTCTGCCGGTGCCTACACCTTGGGAGCAGGCTTTGATGCGACAGGACTGCCGGGTACGATGATCGACGCATTGTTCACCAGTATAGGTATTACACCGGAGACGCCCTTCTGGGTGCTCTACTTTATCCTGACGGCAGGTATGCTGCTCTTCTCACTGGTCTTCCAGTCGAAGACGATGCTGACACTGATCTTTGTGCCCATTGCTATCGGTGTGGCGCAGAAGAACGGCTATCCCATCATGAGTCTGGCCTTCCCGGTGGCTATGCTCGTAGGACATGTCTATGTGCTGCCATTTAACAGTAAACCGGCAGCCTTGCTCTATACGACCAATCAATACAGTTGGAGCGACACCTTTAAGTTCGGTATCACCATGATGTTTATCAGTTGGCTGATGATCATCTTGTGGGGACAGACGGTATTGAAGTGGTTAGGCTACACCAATGGTGTTTTCTTTTAATGTTTAAGTGATGTAAGTGGACGACAGGAGTATATTAACCTTATATAATTGACATGATAGGAATCAACTGTAAGATACATGACAGGAACACGCTGGAGTTTAAGATCGGCTATCAGGTGCCGGAGGGAACTGCGTTTAATGACTTCGAGATGTGTACGTGGATCTATATCCCTGAGGCACTCGATGTGAACCGTCATACCTATTCGCGTGAGAATTTCTATCGTGACATGCTCTCTTATATGAGGTTAATAACGCCTGTCTATCCTTTGGAAATGTTGGCGCACTCCGCAGAACTGCCTTATCAACTGCTGGAGAAAGCCTGTAAGACGATCGTTGCTCAGCCGACCAAACAGAATCAAGTGGACTACGAGAAAGAGATCAAGTCGTACGCCTCTATCTTCAAGAGTAGTCTGCGTGACACCTGTAAGCATCTCGTTACGGTAGAAGACAGCCGACTACCTATTCTCGTGATGCAGATGGTTGAGCAGATCCGTCAGGTGCACCACAACTATCGTTCTCTGTTTGAGTATTTGCAAAAGAACGGTCTGGATTCATCGCTGATGATCTATTTTACCTATGGTGATGAGTTCTTGGTCAACACCACAGAACAGCACCTCTTCAAAATGCTTAAACGGATGAAGGAGGATCGCCCTATGATGTATAAGAAGATCCTGCCGATGGTCAGTGTGCTGATGGATGAAAACAAACAGTATGCCCAGCAGCATGATTATATGTTGCCGGAAGAGGATAGTCCGGATGATAATGCGCAGTTTGTGTATCATGCCGGTCAACTGAAGAAATATATGGAGAGTCATCTCTATCTGCCCACGCATAAACGACGCAATGCGGTGTTCCTCGAACAGGTGGTGTTCAGTCTGGCTGCCGGATTGTCGATGGTGTTCGCCACGGTTATCTCCTTTGCCTTTCAGCAAACCTATGGTAACTTCACCCTTCCTTTCTTCATGGCCTTAGTGATCAGTTATATGTTCAAGGACCGTATCAAGGAACTGGTGCGCAACTACTTTGCTAACCGTTTGAGCAGTAAGATCTTTGAGTATCGTATCAATATCAATGTGGACGATATGAAGTTAGGATGGTGTAAGGAGGGTGTTGATTTCCTGACTTCTGATAAGACCAATCCGCATTCCTTGAAGGTCCGTAATCGTCATTCTCCGTTGGTGATCGGTCGTGGCACAGAGGAACAGATCGTCTTTTACCGTAAGAAGATCCACTTGAACCGCAAGGCGGTAGGTAAGATGTCTGCCTATCCTCTGCAGGGCGTACATGACATTATCCGTTACAACCTGTATGAATATATGCGTAAGATGGATAATCCCCAGGTGCCTTTGTGTGTTAATCATGGTGATGGAGAGATGGAGGAGGTACAGGGCAACAAGGTGTATTATCTCAATTTTGTCTTCCGTCTGAAGGATGCACATAACAAGTTGTATCGCCGTTATCGGGTGTGTCTGTCGCGTGTAGGAATACTAAATATTGAGGAAATAGAATAAAAATCAGCCGTTATGAGAACTTTTCTAACTTATCTTTTCAGCATGATATCCCTGTCGGTTGTTCTTACATCGTGTACGAGCAGCAGTACGGTGAATATCTTAATATTGAACAATGGTGAACAGACACTGACAAACAAAACGGTGGAGGTGCCTGTCGTGGAGGCACGACAGTGGTTGGGCGCTACACCGGATGATAGTCTGTATCTGCTTAATGAGAAGAACGAACCGGTGAGATACACCTATAATGCCGATCGCACGGCTATCCGCTTTACGCTGCCCATTGCACAGAAACGATCACAGAAGAACTATTCTGTGAATACCGGTGATCCCAGTCTGATGGATAATCTCTTTGCCTTCAGACAGAAGAAGATCCGTGTGACAGTTAGGTAGCAACACGTATATCGCTTACCTGCAACCTTCTTCAGAAAGATACCAGTGATAGAGTCGGTGGATACCCTCCTTTAAGGATACCTGATGATGCCATCCTAATTGGTGCAGTTTTGTGACATCAGTCAGTTTCCTTGGTGTACCATCGGGTTTGTTGGCATCCCATATAACCTTGCCCTGATATCCTATCTCACTGACAATCATCTCTGCAGTCTCCCGTATGGTGTGTTCCTCACCGGTTCCGATATTGATATGGCAGTTGCGTATCTCCTGATAATGGTCATTCTTCGATGATGATGCCTCGCTATAGGTGTCTTTGAAGTCGACATGCAATAGGATATGTACGCAGGCATCGGCCATCTCCTCACTCCAAAGAAACTCGCGCAGAGGACTTCCTGTACCCCACAGCGTGACATGATCAGGTGTGATGCCGTAGTATGACAACACATCTAAGATGGTTTCCTTGGATGCTTGCTCATCGGCTATCAACCCCTGCGGAGTGCTGACGGGGCGCCTCCTAAGATCTTGCCTTACAGCCTCCCAGTTGTTTTCATACAGACACTTGCCAAGATAAATCTTACGGATCATGGCAGGAAGCACATGACTGTTCTCCAGATGGAAGTTATCGTTCGGTCCGTATAGATTCGTGGGCATCACGGCGATATAGTTACAACCGTATTGAATACTCAGACTCTCGCACAGTTTCAGTCCTGCGATCTTGGCAATGGCATACGGCTCATTGGTATATTCCAGTTCGGATGTCAGCAACACATCCTCACGCATCGGTTGTGGAGCCATGCGCGGATAGATACAGGTAGATCCTAAGAAGAGCAGTTTCTTTACCCCGTGCTTCCAACTCTCCCCAATCACGTTCTGCTGAATCTGCAGATTCTGATAGATGAAATCAGCCCTTTGGGTGAGGTTGGCCATGATACCACCTACATGGGCGGCTGCTAAGATGACGGCCTCGGGCTGTTCCTCATCGAAGAACTGCTTGACGGCCATGGGGTCTAAGAGATCCAGTTCTTGGTGTGTTCGTCCTACCAGGTTACGGAATCCTCTTGCCTGCAGATTCTTCCAAATGGCAGAACCTACCAGTCCTCGGTGCCCGGCCACATAGATCTTTGTATTTTTCTTTAATGCTTCCATGATCTGTCAATGTTTGATTACCTGCGATCCTCGTGTTTCGATGTATGCTTCATGTCATGATCTACCATGATCTTTACGAGTTGCTCAAAGGTGGTCTTCCTTGGGTTCCATCCTAAGAGAGCCTTCGCCTTGGAGGGATCACCTAACAGTTGTTCTACCTCTGCCGGACGGAAATATTTGGGGTCAACCTCGATGAGTACCTTACCGGTAGCCTTGTCAATGCCTTGTTCTTCCAAACCTGTTCCTTTCCATTCTATCTCTATGCCGGCATGGTGGAAGGCTATTGTGGCAAACTCCCTTACCGTATGATATTCGCCCGTAGCGATGACGAAATCATCGGGTTGATCCTGTTGCAGGATGAGCCACATGCACTCTATATAGTCCTTGGCATATCCCCAGTCGCGCAAGGCATCCAGGTTACCCAAATACAACTTGTCTTGCAGACCGTGAGCGATACGTGCTGCGGCAAGGGTGATCTTTCTGGTAACGAAGGTCTCTCCGCGGCGCTCACTCTCATGGTTGAAGAGAATGCCATTGCAACAGAACATGCCATAACTCTCACGATAATTCTTGATGATCCAGTAACCGTAGAGTTTAGCTACTCCGTAAGGACTGCGCGGATAGAAGGGTGTCGTCTCCTTCTGCGGCACTTCCTGCACCTGACCGTATAACTCCGAGGTAGATGCCTGATAGATCTTACATTGTTTGTCGAGTCCACAGATGCGAACGGCTTCTAACAAACGTAAGACACCAAGGGCATCGGTATCGGCCGTATATTCCGGCACATCGAAACTAACCTTTACATGACTCTGTGCGGCAAGGTTGTAGATCTCGGTTGGCTTAATCTCTCCGATGACACGTATCAGCGAAGAGGAATCGGTCATATCAGCCCAATGCAGGTTTACCAATCTCGATTTCTTCATGTCGCGCACCCATTCGTCAAGATACAGATGTTCTATTCTTGCCGTATTAAAAGAAGATGACCTGCGCATCAGTCCGTGCACCTCATATCCTTTATCGATCAGAAACTCCGCAAGATACGATCCGTCTTGCCCTGTGATACCCGTAATTAACGCTACTTTCTTCATAATCGTAATGACTTCTTTCTCTTGCGAAGTTACGGAAATGTGATTGCTCTTCAAAATTATTTTATTATTTTTAGGATGATAGCCTATAAACTTTCAGGAAAGAAAGTAAAAGCGGATGGAAATAGCAAACAAACGAATACTATTTTTTTGATTTACCTGATTATATACTAAAAACGTACTTTTATCGTTAGTAATAACAGTGAAAAGGCATATGCAAATAAGAAACTTTATTATTACCCTGCTGGCTATTGTCAGTGGGCAATCCCTTTATGCTCAACAGAATAAGTGGCTCAAGCCCTTGGAGGGTTTGAACTACCAGATAGAGATGCAGGGTACTGTCTCTGCAGACCGTACACCATTATGGCAGAATGCGAATAAACACGGACTGAGTTCACTGGAGAAGACGAATGGTTATCTAAGAGGTTCTCTCAGTCGTAGTATCGAAGAAGATGCCGACCGCAAGTGGGGATTAGGATATGCCCTTGATGTAGTGGCTCCCTATCATTACACCAGTAATGTGATCATCCAACAGGCGTATGTGGAGGCCCGTTGGCTGAAGGCGATGCTTACCGTGGGTAGTAAGGAATGGCAGCAAGAACTGAAGAACGATACCTTATCGAGCGGTAACCAGACACTCGGTATCAATGCCCGTCCGGTGCCGCAGGTGCGACTGGGTATCGACTACTTTACTATTCCTTATACCAATGGTTGGCTGCATATGAAAGGACACGTGGCATACGGTAAGATGACCGATGATAACTGGCAGCATGACTTCACCCAGAAGTTATCCAAATACACTGATGACCTGATGTATCACAGCAAAGCCGGCTATCTGAAGATAGGCAATGATGAGGTATTCTGTCCGTGGTCGTTGACGATGGGTTTGGAGATGGCCGCTTTCTATGGAGGTACAGCCTATCGCCCTTCGGGTGATGGTATGGAGGTGCTTCATGGTGAGAAGGGTGTCAAAGGAATGTGGCACTCTCTGATACCGGGTGGCGATGAGGTAGGAGAGGAGACCTATCTGAATGTGGCTGGTGATCATCTGGGCAGTTGGTTGATGCGACTGGATTATGATGCAGACTCATGGCGTATCGGTTTCTATGCGGATAAATATTTTGAGGATCATTCTGCTATGCTGCAGTTGGATTATGACGGCTATGGCACGGGAGAAGAATGGACGGTGAAGAAAGACCGTCGTTTCCTGATATATGATTTCAAGGATATGATGCTTGGTATGGAACTGAACCTGCGCGACGGCAGATGGTTGCAGAATCTGGTATTTGAGTATCTCTATTCTAAATATCAGAGTGGACCCATCTATCATGATCACAGTGCCGGCTTATCCGATCATATCGGTGGAGATGATAATTTCTACAATCACTATATCTATAATGGTTGGCAGCATTGGGGACAGGTGATGGGTAATCCCTTATATCGTTCTCCAATCTACAATGACGATGGAAAGATAGAGGTAAAAGACAATCGTTTCCGTGCCTTCCATCTCGGTTTTGACGGAGAGATCGTCAATAGGTTAAACTATCGTGTGTTAGGTACCTTCCAAGAGGGTTTCGGTACTTACAGCAAACCCTATACAAAGAAACGTCGTCAAGGCAGTTTCCTGACAGAGCTGATCTATACGCCTGGTGGCAGATGGCTTGAGGGATGGACGGTGCGCGGTTCTTATGCCATGGATTTCGGATCGATCCTTGGTAATAACTGGGGCTTCCAACTGACGTTAACAAAAAGAGGATTATTGGGAAAATGAGACATTCTATAATACGATATTTGCTTGGTATGACGCTCCTGCTGTCATGGATGTGCAGTTCTTGCAGTCTTGAGACAGACGGTGCTGATGGAATGGAGGGTTACTGGCATCTGGTGAAGGTGGATACGGTAGAGACCGGTGGTAGCAGGGATCTGTCAGAACAGCTGTTGTTTTGGTCGTTTCAGGTCAATCTTTTGGAAATGAACGATCGCAACGGTAATCATCAAGCCGTCTTATTGCGTTTTGATAAGAATGAGAGTGTGCTCCGTGTCTATGAGCCCCATCTGCACATCCCTTCAGATGGTGATCCTCTGACGGATGATCTGTCTTATCTCACACCTTTTGGAATGAGTGATACAGAGGATACCTTCACCATCGAACAGAAGAGTGGCAGCAAGATGATCCTCTATAATGGCATCCTGCGCTTGTATTTTAAGAGAATGTGATGAATAACGGGAACGTTAACGTTAACGTTAACCTTAACCTTAACGAATCTTTAACAGGAACGTTAACTTAAAAGTTATCGTTATCGTTATCGTTAACGTTATATTCAGTTATCGTTATCGTTAACGTTATCGTTACAAAATCGTTAGAAAATCTTTCCGAACACGATATTGATGAATGTCTTGGTAAGGATCTTGATATCCAACCACCAAGAACGGTGCTCCAGATAATATAGGTCAAGTTCCAGTCGGCGCAGCATCTTATCGATCGTATCCGTATATCCGTTGTAGAGTGTAGCATAACTCGTTACGCCCGGACGTATCTGATAGAGTCTGACATAACGGGGATCACGCTCCATGATCTGATCGATATAATACTTGCGCTCAGGTCTAGGACCGATAAACGACATATCCCCTTTAAGTACATTCCACAGTTGCGGAAGTTCATCTAAGTGATGGTCACGCAAGAATTTCCCGATGGTGGTTAGTCGCGGGTCGTTATCTATTTGCAGTAATTCTATGCCATTCTCCTCCGCATTTGTTTTCATGCTCCTAAACTTATAGATATAGAATGGCTTTCCTCCTAATCCGATTCGCTCTTGTTTGTAGATAGCGGGCCCACCTGTCAGCTTGATAGCCAGATAACAGATGAGCATCAATGGTGAGAAGACAATCAAGCACACGATTGACAAAATAATGTCGAAGATACGTTTTGTCATACGGCTTTTTTTGTCCTAAGATTAATATACAGGTTAACTACACAATATAATACAGCATCAATCAGGATGATTAAAGTTGTAGTCATCCAGGAGTACAGGATGCTGTTGAGCAGGATAAAACCAATTGCCATTGAGAGAATACATACCAACGATTGATGTTGTGTCAATCCCATACGCATGAGATTATGATGGATATGGTTTTTGTCAGCTTTAAACAAAGGTTGATGATGTCGTAATCGGTAAATGATCACTCTTATCACGTCAGCCAATGGAACGAAAAGCAGTGTCAGTGGTACGATGAGGGCCTCCTGGCGCATGGGCCAGATGGCGGTGTTTGTCATGGCACATTTGATGGACAGGAATCCAAGAATATATCCTAATGAAAGACTTCCAGAGTCTCCCATAAATGTTTTAGTGTTTTTCTCCGGTTTGCCAAAGATATTGAAATAGGCAAATGCCACGATGACGCCTATCATACTGGCAGAGAGTATACAGTAGGTATTCAGGAAGACACCATAGTGTATGAAATATACCAAGAAGCCGCTAAAGGCGATGAGGGATAATCCTGCGGCCAGTCCGTCCATGCCGTCAATGAGGTTGATGGCATTGTCAATAAAGACAACAACACAGATAGTTAGCGGTATACCGATATAAGGTTGTATCTCATGTATACCAAAGAGTCCGTATAGATTATTGATATATAGTCCGGCAATAGGGAAAAGACAGGCTGTAATGATCTGTGCGGTAAGCTTGGTAATAGCATTCAGTCCTATTAAATCATCGATGATACCGGTGAGATAGATGATAACCAAGCCAAGCACAAACATGGCACTCCACAAATTGACTGGTAGTGTCTTTTGTTCTGTGAACGACATGTAGATCAATACGATGATCGTAGTAGTCAGCATACTTGGAAGGAACGATATTCCTCCTAATCGTGGTATGGCATTTTTATGTATTTTTCGTTCGTTTGGTATGTCGTAGAGTTTTTTAGTCTTACAGATTTTTAGGATTAGTGGTGTAAAGACCAATCCTAAAAGTAGACTTAACAAGAATGCACCGAGTATATATAATATCATATATTGTCGTTTTTATATATTAATAAAACCGACAAAATAACTGATTATTGCATGTCTGTTACATTAAAATGTATATTTGTATGATCGTACTGTATAATGGTTTGTTACCACCATCTGAACTCAAATATCTTAGCGAAATATTTTACGCAGATAAAGAGGAAATTGGTGTACATCCCATTCCTTTTACAGGCAATCACATCCTCCTTGGATATTTGCAGTCGGTTGTGGAGATTCTTTGTACTGATACCACCGATACGCATGGTGACGAAATCCAGTTTGATATAGCGTGCCTTGATCTTATGTTTGTAGAATAGTCGCACCATCATGTCATAGTCGGATGCTATGTTATAATCCAAGGAGTATAACCCGTATTTCTTGTAGATACTTGTCCTTGCATAGAATGAGGGATGGGCAGGCATAAAACCGAACCGAAGTAGCCATGGTCTGAAATAGGCAGATGAATAGTATCGGGCACATTTCTCCGGTTGGTCCTGATGTATAAAGTGCACGTCACCGTAAACAGCGTCTATCTCATGATCCTTCTTAAAGGATGCGGCCACCTCTTCGAGGATTCTGTCAGAAGAATAGAAATCATCAGAGTTGAGGATCCCCACGATATCTCCCGTTGCCATGCTGATACCCTTGTTCATGGCATCGTAGATACCCTTATCTTTCTCTGCTATAATCTGCATTTTTTCTCCGAACACCTTCTGATATTCTTTTATAATGCTGAGTGTATTGTCAGATGACAGTCCGTCAACGACAATTAATTCGATATCCTGGTAGGTTTGTCTGAGTATACTCTCCAAGGTATCTTTGAGTGTATTAGCGCTATTATATGTTACAGTGATGATAGAGATGGTCATGTCTGTTCAAAAAACTTTTATTTTGCTATTAAAGAATAGTATAGGTTTAGATACTTCTTGTAACAATTTTGCTCATCATATCTTGATTCTGCATGGTTTCGGCATGCAGTCTGATAATTGTTACCAGGGTTTTTACTGATCTGTAGTATATATTTGCAGGCAGAAGAAATATCACCTTGATCGACAACGAATCCGTTAGAGTCGGTAATACACTCTGCACAACCACCTGTATTGTAGGTCACGACAGGTGTGCCACAAGCCATTGCCTCTATATTGGTGGTAGGAAAGTTATCTTCCCATGTCGGATTGAAGAAGACATTTGCGGCCGTATAAAGGGCTGCCAATTCACGAATATCATTGGTACGCTCAATGCCTATGATGCCATTTGGAAGACTGTTCATCTGTTTTTTATTCAGTCCTACTAATACGATGGAATAGTTTTCGGGCAATTCTTCCTTTAGCGTAAAGAAATCATATAGTCCTTTATTCCTGTACCATTTGGAAGCAACACCAAGAACGATCTTGTGATGAGGGGGAATATGATACTTGTCTTTGATGCTTTCATCCTCTCGGGGACAGAATTTGGAGATATCGATACCATTATAAATCTGTCTGATCGGAAACCCTTTGAGGAAGGATTGAGAAACTTCCTTTTCTAACCATTTGCTCACAGGTACGATGGTCATGTTCTTTACCGAAAGAAAAGCTTGTCTCTTTTGCTTAAAATTCTGTAGTGAGCGGTCGTAAAACCAACTCTTGGGATATTCATGTGATAAAGGACATTGATAACACTCCGTCTTCCATCTGTCACATGCTTCAGTCATGTAATGGGCGCAGTGTCCGGTAAAAGGCCAACAGTCATGCAGGGTCCATACCACGGGTATTCCCGCTTCTTTCAGATAATGGAATAGTATGGGATAGTTCAGATAGTATCCGTGAATGTTATGTAAGTGGATGATGTCGGGTGACAGTTGTCGGATATACTCTACCAACTGACGTGTAGCTTTTTTGGAACCTAATCCGTGCCTGTCGAGCAGACGTGTGGCAGCAACGTGTACATACTCGTCCGGCATATTCCCAATATGATAGAGCTGGGATGCGCTGGCATTGGCATATCTGCCGTATGCTATATAACTGTCCCAACCCTGACTGATGGCCAGTTTGCCAATACCCTCTGCGATCTTCCCGTGGGAACCCCAGTTTGCTGTGATATTAATTTGTAGTAGCTTAGGCATCATCAGTATTGTTTGTTACAACTTAAGAAATAGTGAACATGCCGCAGGGGCCAGAACGGTTCGAAATGTCTTCTGTTGATCACTCTCCCGTCGAAAGAGAAGTAGTGCTTGTAGTCTGACTGCGAAAAGACAAATCTGTAATGATTGCAGGCGATATCGATCGCTTGACGGTTGGCATGCTCAAGTTTTCCATAGGGAAATGCAAAATAGTCACATGCCACCTGCAGGTGCTTCTCGATCATGTCCTTACACGTCACGATTTGCTCCTTGAGAATCGTTTCATCATCCGTGTTGACCATATAGTGATCCATGGTATGTGCCCCGATGATATGTCCGCGGTCAGACAGTTCCTTCAGGTGCTTCCATCGCATCGGTCGCTTCCCGGGTGTCATGACCACGTGGTCGTTAAAGTGCCGGATGTATTCTTCGTTGCCTTCCACATAGTTAGGGTTAACAAAGAACAGGGCGTTTACGCCATATTTCTCCAGTACGGGTGCAAAATATTGATAGCATTCCTCAAACCCGTCATCGAAGGTAAAGGCCACCAGGGGATGGTCTGGCTGTATCTTTCGTACAATCATATTCACGGCATCTTCCACTCGGATAAAAGAAACCTGTTTAGACAACTCCTTGAGCAGGTGGTCGAATGTAGCTGGTTCTGTTTCCTTACAGATACGATGCCCATTCAGCAAGTGGATCCCATTTGCCGGATGAGAGAAGGTCCCTAAGATATCCAGGACCACTCTTCTTGCGTATGATCTGATGACAGACATGTTATACTTCAGAAATTACTTTTTTAATAACATCCATTTGATAATGGACATTCCATTTGCGGTCGATCTCTTCAAAGGCAGCCTTCCTGGCGGCATCCCTCTTGTCGGGTGTGAGAGAGATCCATTTCTTGACCTTTCCCTTCAGGTCGTCGACATCATCCTGCTGGAAGAAGTCTCCCGTAATACCTGGTTTGATGGCTTCAAATTCAGGCATCTGATAGGGGAAGTTGCCGTGCGTGATGACAGGACAACCAAAGGTCAGCGAGTGGATAGCCGTGAGTCCTACGTTTCCCGGAGAGACACACACATGAGCATGATAGAACAGTTGTCCGAGGGTTTTGGTCTCATAGCATGGACCATACATCCATACCTGTTGTTCTACACCTGCTCTTTTGGCATATTCCTCTATATGGACGTCCTCTACATCTTTACCCACGAAGACGATGTTGACCAGACAATTCTCTTGTCTTAATTCTTTGATGCAGTCGATCAGCATCTCCAGCTTTTTCCTTTTCTGTATCCTTCCGCAGAAGATGATGACAGGATGACTATTATGGAAATGATCCGTATAGACAGAATCGTCGTTTAAGCTGTTCCTAAGCTCTTTCTCTGCATCAGAGTCAAGAGAGTTCGCGATGCAATACATCTTCTTTGGGTTGATCCCCTCTTTCTCCATCAGATTCATCGCATACTCACTATAGATGAGCAGTCTGCTATGCAAGCCATAGAACAGTTTCTTGATCATTCTTTTGGGGACAGACTCACGCCCATACCAACCGTGTGTCCAGGCGATGGTCTTTTTCCCTGTTATCTTCGACAGCAGCAGGATCACCCATGAAGACAGACAATAGGGTTCTCCGTCCATGATATAATAGGTGTAGGGCTTGAAGACCAGTCGTACCGATCCTCTCTGCCAGTAAAAGCGTGAAAAGAAAATGTTCTTCAGTGTCTTCCGATATCCTTTCAGCTTCTCATAGTCGAATGTCTTGATGGGCGTCTTCCATCTGTCACCCAAATAGAAGTCGCATGGGAGGTTTTCTCCCATCAAATGAAATATCGGGAACCGGTAGTGTGGTCCGATATTTGTGATAAAGCATGTCTTGTTAATATCTGCCATCAAACTCCTCAGGAATAACTGTCATATATGATATTCGATCATATTGTCCTGTCTTATCTTATAACGTTTTCCATTTCGTTATATTGTTTTATTTTCCTATTCTTGCTCATTCCAAACACATATCCGAAGATTAAGAACAGTTTAAAGGATGAGATCCAATAGCCACTGAAGGTTGTATTATTTGTTATCCATGTTTCTTTTATTTCCTCTTTTCTGCGGTTCAAAGCTAGCAAACAGAATAATCACAATAAAAAGGCCACCTGTAAGAAATGTCGAGAATATAGAGGTATTTAGCATGCTAAATAAAGCTGGTATAAATATGATAAAGATTTCACTTTTCTTATATTTTAAGGTAACTGAATCAAGTAAATAAAGTAATAATAAAAAAATGAAGCCTGTTATAATAACTCCAATAAAACCCCATGAGGCAACTCCTTCAGTAAGAAAAAAAGTGGCATTTGCATTTTGGCTATTGTATGCAACAGCCATTCCTAATGGAACATCATAGGGATAGTTGTTCGTTATAGCATTTACGATATGTATATGAGAATAATATGTAAAAGGGTTTTCATGGAAGAAATGAATATACATCTGTGTTAACCAACCTGTTACACAAATGGTTCTTAATAACAGGAAAGAAGATATCGTAAATATGATTTTATTGTCAGAGTCGCTAATACCCATCATTACCCATGAGAATATAATAAGACTCCAAAAAATGAAAGAATGTAATCTGTTACAAATTAATTGTTCTTTCCACTTAATAAGTAGATAGAAACCAATCAACATAAATGGAATTAAAAAAGTACTTTTTTGCATATCAACCATAAATATTAAAAGGTATCCAATTAAAATAAGTCCTGTTTTAATACGTGATTTGTTCTTGAGATACCATACTAATAAAAATGGGTAGAAAGCTCCAGTTAGCCATCCTTGAATATAGAGAATAAGGCTCCTTTCTTCAACTTTTGATGAATTATCAGCTCTTAATTCATAAAGTAAATCTATTTGAGTGAATATGTTAACGAAATGCATAGAACTAGCCCTAGAGACGATAAAGATGATCGTCAATAATAAAGTGATGATTTCAATTACTTGTAAAGAGAGAGTTGGCTTAATTTGGAGTCCCTTTAGGAGTGGTATTTTGTGAATTTGAAAATATAGTATGAAAAAAAAGCATAAGATAATGGCATAAGTATATATCTCACTTGTTGGTATTCCGTCGATAACAAACAATGCATGTATCATTGGGATATAAACTAAGACATATACAAAGAGACATAAAAATGTTGATATGTTATTTATCTTATGGTAAAAACACATTGGTAAAATAGAAAGTATAATCCATGATATATATCTTAAACTATCCATAGTACGATAGTCAATATCACCGATATACCCAAACACACCATAAATATATTCTTCATATATAAAATCGTAAAGGAGTATATAAATTAATGTAGATAAGAACCTACCAGCAAGACTATCTGCATCAAATAATATATGTAGGGCTGACTTCATAGGGATTAAATAATTACTGTTATTCTTAGCATAAATATAATAATTGTTACACCCCACAATATTAAAGAGTATTTGTTAAATAGATGTATATTAATATTGCCAATTGCTAATATGTGAATAAATAGAGCAGTTTTAACGATGAAACAACAAAGTGAATATATGAGGATAACGACAAGTATGTTGTGAATAACAGAACACATTATTAAGATGCTTCCAATTCCAAGCAGAAAGTACATGAAATCAAAAAAAAGAAGTGTTCGTTGTTTATTCTTAATTCTAAATATGGAAAGAAGAGGTTGAGTGAGTATTGTCGGAAATGACCATAATGAAAGACATAGGGTAATGTTCCCAGCTGATTCCCATTGAGAACCTAAAAAAAGAACAATAATCTTGTCTCCGCCACATACAATAAACAAAAGTGGGAGTACTGAGATGATGCTAAGTATCTTTAACATCTCGATAGTAATCTGCTGGATGTTTCCTATATTAGCACTTATTCTTTGATAATATACTTTTCCCATGGCTGAGCCAATAAGTGACATTGGTAGTAATAATAGCTGCAGAATGATGGAGAAACATCCGATTGTGCCTTTGTTAAAAAAGAGTGAAAGAATGATTACTGGTAAGTTAAATGCTGCAAATGAAAGCAAACTAGCGGGTGCATCATATAGAGGAAAGTTTCGATATTTGGAAATCAATATCTTGATATTATTAATATTATTCGTTGAGTGGAGATATAATAACTTGGCTCTTAGCAGAAAAAAAAGAATAAAAAAAGCAGCAACTCCTTGAGCAATGGTTGTTCCCCAAATAAGTCCATTTATTGTATGAAGACTTATGAAGGCAAATAAGATGCGAAATGCAGCCTGTGAAGTCCCTTGAATAATGTTTGAGAATGAGATAGTATAATAATGTTCATATCTATTGGCCATATTATATGATATGGTATATATGGCATATAATAAAAGGTAAATAAAGAGAATTGTTGGAGCAGGAAAACCTGTGAAGAACGAAATACCCTTTTGGATACCATAATAGAAAATAATCATTATGGAGGCTATAATACATGCACTTATTATTATGCATAGTATGATAATATGGGGTACTTCTCTTTCTTCTGCTTGAATGATTACATTTTCAAAACCGAGGAACAACCCGATATTAACGATGATAACAAAAGATGAGAATACTCCCCATTCTCCAAAAGCATCAGGAGTATACAGGCGTGTTAATATTGGCGTGACAATAAAGGGCAACATATACATGATTATGTTGCTCACAGATATTTTTGCACTATTCTGTATAAGTGGCGATTTTAATATGTTTCCTATTTTACTACTCAAAATATATATTTTTTTGGTGATGGTATATAGTACATGGTTATTCCATGTCGACCAAGCTCAAGCATCTTCTTAAGACAGGGCGTAGCATAAAACACATTAATGAGCAGATTGGAAATCTTTTCTTGTTTGTGAATTTCACTATTAAAATGCTTGGTGAGCCTGCGTTCCCTCGTTCTGCATTCAATGTCTCCGATATAACATGAATAACTACAAACTTTACCATTGTTATCATAATAATGAAACGTTTGTCGTTTGCTGAGAAACTGCTTCCAGTAAGGGTGTTCTTTATACAGTATGCCTTCCACACAGTGATCGAAAGTGCCAATATAGAATTTAGGCATACCAAGATTAATTACTATTCCATTAAGTTGAGTCATTCTATAATAAGGAGAAAATTCATCCCAGCAATTGTTTCCTTTATGGTGATCTTCTGTAAGCCATTTTGCGTATTTACCCCATGCACATACAGAATGTTGAGTGTTTATACTCCTTACGACATTTGGGTATGTCCTGAAAGTTTCCGCTAAATATCCAGCAGCAGTTCTATCTGTCTTAGGATTAAAGACGTATTCATTAAGGTTTATGCAATTTAGTTCACGGAAAGGCATGGCTGGCATCATAAGCGTTCCTTCCTGAGTTAGATAATTGGTTATCGCATCAATGAGATCTATAGCGGTGCCTTGAAAATTATAGAATTCTTTCATAGAAGCGTGAATACAGACAACACTACCGGGTTTGATACCCATTCTGACAAGTGCTTCTATAATATCTTTGGTTGTATATTTCTTTTTATAGACAACCATTCCTATTTTCTTATGAAGATTTTTGCGCATCAATGAAATATCCTTAACGCCAGTTATCTTCTTGAAAACAATTCCTAACCTGGTATAAATGCTAGTCGCCATTAAATAAAAATTTCAGAAATATCTTTGCGTAAAATTATAAGGGTAGTTATAATGCTTATTAATACAAGCATCGAAAGCACAAATATCATTCGTTTTGGGCCAGTTGGCTTTAAAGGGACTGCAGCCCCTTTTATAATCGTAAATGCCGGAGTTCGTTCTTGTACACGTGCCTTGGCTGATTGTTGTTGATTGTTGAGGGCAGAATAGGCGTTGAACTTCAATTGCATGTCATTTTCTAGATCTTCTTGTTTTAATCGATAACTTTGAAGTACGACATCACTATTAGCATCTGTGTAACTCCCATAAAGTTGTCTTGCTTTCTCATAGGCTTGCTTTGCCTCTTCTGTGAGTTTCTTATAGTATAGCCAATCAGTTCTTGCCTTATTTGTCCTATAAGCAGTTATGTGTTTCTGCAACTGGTCTCGTACAGAATCTGCTAGAATTTTGCATACTAAAGGACTTTGTGCAGTTGTTGAAATTGTGATTACACCATTCTTTGAGTTGACGTTTATGATGATGTTTTTTCTAATTTTTTCAGCAATAATGTTTTGTTGCTGTGTAAGTTGATAAGGGTTGGCGATAACTTGGTCATTATCTTCATTTCTTTTTAGTGAAAATATTTTTAGCCACCAACTCTTTTCTTGAAAATCTTTCAAATAATGATAGTAGTCTGTTTCTATTTTTTTTTGTGGATCTTTTATTTTGATCTTAAAAATGTTAGTTACAAACCCATTATCTTCCATTAAGTCTGGATAGAGTAGTGGTGTGATGGCGTCAGATGTCTTCATATTTGATAAATCGAGACCTATTACTGATGCTAAAGAATTGAGCGTACCGTTTCCCAAGTCACTTTCTACCTCTGGTGCCATTTTCGTTTGTGTAGAGTAGGTCCTTGGTATGGAGATTATATAGAGGCAAGAAAGAATGAATGTTGCTGATAAGATGATGAGGAATAACTTGCGCTCATTATAAAGTTTCCTGCAGATTATTCTCAAATCAATTGTTTTTGTTTTTTCCATCGTCGAACTCATTACTTAATAATATTAGCCAATGTGGCAATCATTGTGGCGATGCTGGCCACGCTGGTGCCTATCGTGAGTATCTCTGCCAGGGTTCTCGCGTCGCGCTTGGGCTTGGTGGGTACTACGATCTCACAACCCGGTTGCGGTTTCACGTTATGTCCCACCTTCGATATCTTTCCGTTCATGTAGATGATATAGGTCTGACTCTTCTTCGCCCTGTTGCCGAAACCACCGGCTTGGTTGATGTAGTAGTTCACGCCCTTGCCCTTGACATATCCCACCGTATTGGGATACATCACGTCGCCGTTGATCCTTACCGTACCGTTGTACTGCGGGATGATGATACGGTCGCCCTCGCGCAGCACGATATCGTCGTCACTTCCCGGGTGGGCCAGCGCCTTGTCCAGTTCGATACCCACGTAGTAGGTGTCACCCAGGTCGAGCTTCTTGATATCCACCGAGTCTTTCTCTCCGGCCTGTGCCTGTGTCTGCTTCAACAGCGACTCCATGCGCAGGCGCTCCTCCATGGTGATATGGCGCAGCAGTCGGGCTCCTTTCACGTATGCACGGTCGTTCACGCCACCGGCCTTGCGGATCAGGTCGCTCAGTCGCTCGTCTTTCTTCGAGAGCGTATAGGTACCCTCAAACATGATCTCACCCTCTACAGAAACGTTCTCCTGTACATGGTATCCCGGACTCTTGCGTACGTACACCTCGTCGAAGGGCTGCAGTTTGAAGCCTGATTCCCCATCGATCACAAAACCGTCTTTCAGCGCGAAAGAGAAGGTCCGTGCGGTGATGCTGTCCACCGTGGTAGCCTTGGGGTCAACGATCCTGCGGGCTACGTCCACCTTGATGGTCGAGGCCGTCTCCTTCAGGCCTCCTGCCTGCAGGATGAAGTCCTCCAATGTCTCGTTGTCTGCATATTTGTATTTGCCGGGATAGTGCACCTCTCCATGGATGGTGATGGTGCGCTCTACCATCATCTCCTGTTTGGTGGGGATAAAGAGCACGTCGTTATTCTGGATGGGGATGTCGGCAACCGTTCCGTTCATGATTCCTTCCACATCCACCGGGATCACCTCCAAGGTACGGTCTTTCTTCATGCGGTGCATCACGGCATGTGCGGTGAAGGCATCCTCTGTCACCCCTTCGGCAGCCTCCAGCCAGGTGCGCACGCTGTTGATGTTACCACCTACCTGGTACATGCCCGGACGGAACACGGCGCCCTTCAGCTCCACCATGTTGGAGAAGCGGGGTAGGATAGAGTCGACAGATACAGAGTCTTCGTCAGCCAACTTGAAGTTACCCATCTCAAACTCACCGATGTTAAACACCGATTTCTCCCTGCCTGTCTTCCTGAGCAGTCGTACGCTCTTGGTGTAGGCATCACCGGTGAAGCCGCCGGCGTATTCCAGCAGCGAGGCGATGCTCTCGTTTTTCTTCATCTCGTAGAACATCGGGCGCTTCACCTTACCCGTGATGTTCACTAAGCAGTCGTACGGTCCCACTACGATCACGTCGTTATCCGCCATGCGTATATTGCCGCTCAGTTTGCCGTTCAGGATATAGTCGTAGATATCCACGGTGGTGACCAGTTTGTTGTTACGGTACACCTGTATCTTTCTCAGCGTACCGATGTCGCTGATGCCTCCTGCCATATACAAGGCGTGGAACACGGTGGCGAAGGCAGATAGGGTATAGGTACCCGGCTTCTTCACCTCGCCCATCACGTTCACCATGATAGTGCGTGTCTGTCCTACGGTCAGTTTGATATTACTACTGCTATAGCGTGAACCCACGGTAGAGCGCAGCTTACTATTGGCTTGAGCCACCGTCAGCCCGCTCAGTTGTACCGGTCCATATCCCTCGACGGTCACCGTTCCGTCGGGCGAGATGGTCGACTCGATGGTTCTCTGTGAGGCACCGTAAATCTCGATATACACAGCATCACCCGGCCCTAATCGGTAGTTTTGCGGTGTGGCGATATTCATGTTAGGCTCGAAGGTCAGGTCTTTCTTGTTGAAGATATCCCGTCCGAACACCTTGCGCTTGTTGGCGTCGCGCTCTTCGATCATCTGTTCCAGCATACGTGTGGAGTCGGGCATAAAACTGTTCAGTTCGCTCTGCATCATCATCCAATGCTCATCGTTCTCATCGTAGGTGTTCTGCATCTGATCCCCCTGAATGCGGTAGGGCGACATCTTCTGTTGCTGGTTCTCACCGTTGTTCTTACGGGTGCGGTCGTCGGTCTTGCCACCGGTAGCCTTGTTCGTCTTGCCCGTTACGTTCCCCAGGCCTTTCCCTTTCATGTCACGCTCATACTTTTTCTTTACCTGTCGCAGACGTGACACGTCCACACCCCGTTGCATCAGTTTCGTAACGATCTGCTGCTGCGAGGTACCTGCCTCCTGCTCTTTTAGTACAAAACTGATAATCTGGTCGTCGGTCATCGACGATTGCGCTTGTATGGTCAGTACATTTGTAGCGATCAACAAAGCTATGATGATATATTTCTTCATGTTCTGTTCTTTTACCTTATTATATAACAATTTTTACGGCGATTTGTTGTGTCGTGGGTTCTTTTTTTCTATATATAACGAATTGCGTTGTTCTTTTTTGAAAAAACGGTTGGATATTTTGCGAATTAAAAAAACTTTCTTATCTTTGCAGTCCGTTCCGTTTCGTGGTTTGTTCATGAAGGGGCCTTTTTATGGGGTTGACTGGATTTGACAGCGGGTAGAAATGGTACGTAAGCACGCGGAGCGTCGGCTGTTTGCTCCTAAATATCAGCGGTCAACAAATTAATTGGCGAAAACAATTACGCTCTCGCTGCTTAATCGAAGTATAGTAGATTACGAGCTTAATTCCGTCACCAGGTGATGGAACGAGACGTCGCTCAAGGGATGTTGTCCCGAATCTCCTTGAATCAGCGGCGCAGGTAAA
>CADBSW010000181.1 GCA_902797505.1 uncultured Prevotellaceae bacterium
AAGTATTTAGCAGAAATGATTGGCACAATGGTGCTGGTGTTTATTGGTTGTGGTAGTGCTATTTTCAACAATGGTTGTGGAACTCCCGCACAGGTATTGATGGTGGCAGTATCCTTTGGCGTTGCTGTCGTAGCAATGGCTTACACGATTGGTGGTATCTCCGGATGCCATATCAACCCCGCTATTACATTAGGTGTTTGGATGAGTGGTCGTATGAGTGGTAAGGATGCCGGTATGTACATGCTCTTCCAGGTGATCGGTGCTTTCATCGGTTCTCTGTTGCTTTATATCATCATCGCTACGATGCCCGACTTCCAGAGTGCTACGCTGACAGGTGCCAACTACTGTGCTGCCGGTGCTGTGCCTGGATTGGTAGCTGAGATTATCTTCACCTGTGTATTCGTGCTTGTAGTATTGGGAACAACTGACAGTAAGGTAGGTGCAGGCAACTTCGCTGGTCTGGCTATCGGTCTGTCACTGGTGATCGTACATATCGCCTTGATTCCTATCACCGGTACATCTGTGAACCCAGCTCGTTCTCTGGCTCCTGCTATCTTCAATGGTGGTGACGCCCTCGCACAGGTATGGGTATATATCGTTGGTCCGTTCATCGGTGGTGCGCTCGCAGCATGCATCTGGGGTGTACTTTCTCCAAATAAGAAATAATCATTCATGAATATCTTGAGGCTGTGCTCTTGGGTACAGCCTTTTTTTAGTGCTTTAATCACTATGTCAACTAATTTGAAGAAAGACGGTATCTTTCGTCTGAACGGACAGAATTATCTGGTGCCCTTCATCCTGATTACCGTCTTGTTTTTCTTGTGGGGATTCGCCCGCGCTATCCTGGATGTGCTCAACAAACATTTCCAGAATGAGTTGAATATCTCTATCTCTCAGTCGGCCATGATTCAGGTGACTACCTATTTAGGTTATTTCCTGATGGCGATACCGGCTGGACTGTTTATTAATAAATACGGATATCGTAAGGGCGTGGTCTTCGGACTATTGCTCTTTGGAGCAGGTTCATTGCTCTTCATCCCCGAGGCAGCCAGCGGAGGATTCTATGGATTTCTGGTATGCCTGTTTATCATCGGTTGCGGACTGACCTTCTTAGAGACTGCGGCCAATCCTTATTCTACAGAGTTGGGATCACCCGAGACAGCCACCAGTCGTCTGAACCTCTCACAGTCGTTCAATGGCTTAGGTAGTCTGTTTGCCACCTTCGCGGTAGGACAGTTCTTGTTCAGCGATAGTGGTGAGGGTGGTAATGTGGCAGTGCCTTATACGATCTTAGGTGTCTTGGTATTGCTGATTGCTTTGGTGTTCTCGCGTGTTAACCTGCCCGAGATCAAACGGGAACAAGAAGAGGAAGAACAGCAGGGTAGTGGACTGGCCAATATCAAAGAACTCTTCGCCCGTCACAAGATGTTCGTGCTCGGACTCTTCTCGCTGTTAGCCTATGAGGTGGCAGAGATCTCCATCAACAGTTACTTTATCAATTTCGTGACTGGTAAGGGATGGATGAGCGATAATATGGCCAGTATCGTGCTGACGATAGCTTTGGCATTCTTTATGGTAGGGCGCTTTGGCGGCAGTTGGATCATGCGTACGGTGAGCGACAAGAAGATGCTGCTTATCTGTGCTTCGGGCACGGTGGTGTGTATGTTGCTTGTCTTGATGAACCTCGGTAAACTGTCGATGATCGCCCTCATCTGTAACTATCTCTTTGAGGCGATCATGTTCCCCACGATCTTCTCTCTGTCACTGATCGGCGTAGGCAGACTCCGCAAGAGTGCTTCCTCCCTGTTGATGATGACGCCGGTAGGCGGTTGCGGCTTCCTGTTGATGGGAATGATTGCTGACAAGACCAACCTCGTGGTGCCCTTCATCATTCCGCTGATCGGTTATCTGTTGATTCTTTTCTATGCTCTCCGACTGCGTCGTCAATAAGGGGTGATTGTCATGTGTATCTGACAAAAGCATGTATGGGTAGATGTTTTTTTACTTTAAATGATTCTTTTTAAAGAGGTAACATCATAAAAAAGTAATCTATCATTTTGTTGAACAAAAAAAAGTCATTACCTTTGCACAAGTAGGTGAAAAAGACTACGTTGTTAGGATATACAAACATTTTAAAATTATAAATGAATATGGTAAGTTACAAAGAACTTGGTTTGGTAAACACAAAAGATATGTTTGCCAGAGCTATCAATGGCGGTTATGCCATCCCCGCTTTCAACTTTAATAACATGGAGCAGTTGCAGGCTATCATCAAGGCTGCTTCTGATTTGAAGAGTCCTGTTATCCTGCAGGTTTCCAAAGGTGCACGTAACTATGCTAACGCTACATTGCTGCGCTACATGGCACAGGGTGCTGTGGAATATGCAAAGGAGTTGGGATGCAACCATCCGGAGATTGCTCTGCACCTCGACCACGGTGACAGCTTCGAGCTCTGCAAGAGTTGTGTAGACCTTGGTTTCTCCAGCGTGATGTTCGACGGTTCCGCTCTCCCCTACGAAGAGAACATCGCTATCACCAAGAAGGTCGTAGAGTATGCTCACAAGTATGACGTCACTGTCGAGGCAGAGCTCGGCGTGCTCGCCGGTGTTGAGGAC
>CADBSW010000182.1 GCA_902797505.1 uncultured Prevotellaceae bacterium
ATCTCTACTTTGTTGGGTATGAACATGATGATGTCTGCCGGACATTTCCTGATGTTCTTCCTCGGACTCGAGATGGCATCCGTGCCTATGGCTTGTTTGGTAGGACTCGACAAATACCGTCATCACTCTGCCGAGGCTGCGGCTAAATATATCCTTACCGCTACCTTCTCCAGTGGTATCATGCTCTATGGTATCTCCATGCTCTATGCTGCCACCGGAACACTCTATTTCGATAACTTCGCGCAGAACCTCCAGTTGGTGAACAAACCACTGAGTCTGGTCGGACTGGTGTTCTTCTTCAGTGGCTTGGGCTTTAAGATCTCTCTGGTGCCCTTCCACTTCTGGACTGCCGATACCTATCAGGGTGCTCCTACCACAGTGACCGGTTATCTGAGTGTTATCTCTAAGGGTGCCGCTGCCTTCACGTTGATGACTATCCTCATGAAGGTGTTCGCGCCGATGACACATCATTGGACGATGATGCTCTATGTGGTCATCGTACTCTCTATCACTGTAGCCAACCTCTTCGCTATCCGTCAGTCAGAACTGAAGCGCTTCATGGCGTTCAGCTCTATCTCACAGGCTGGATATATCATGTTGGCAGTTATCGGTAACAACGATCTGGGAATCACCGCGTTGACCTACTACGTGCTCGTCTATGTGGTAGCCAACCTGGCAGTCTTCACGGTCATTGCTGCAGTTGAGGAGAACAACGGTGGACGTACAGATATGGATGCTTACAACGGCTTCTATCAGACTAACCCGAAGTTGGCATTCCTGATGACTTTAGCATTGTTCTCTCTGGCTGGTATTCCACCGTTCGCAGGAATGTTCAGTAAGTTCTTCGTGTTCATGGCAGCTGCCTCTCACGGCACTAACCTTGCTTACTTCGTGGTGTTCATTGCCTTGATCAATACGGTCATCTCACTGTACTACTATCTGCTCATCGTCAAGGCGATGTATATCAAGCAGACCGATAGTCCACTGCCCACCTTCAAGAGCGATTGCGGTACTAAGTTGGCATTGGCCATCTGTACACTGGGTATCGCCCTCTTCGGTGTATGCAGCTTCTTCTATAACTGGATCTATAGCTTAGCGTAAATAGTCAAAGGTCAATTATCGACACGAGTCAGTCAATTAAGTAGTTTTTGGCACTCGTCGTTTCGATAATTGGCCTTCGATCTTTATAAGATTATACATGCAATATCATATTTTTTCCCCCTATCGAGTATGTCCTATCGGTGCACACGTCGATCATCAGCATGGACTGGTGACCGGCTTCGCTATTGACAAGGGAGTAGATCTGTTTTTCAACGTCCGCAACGATTCACGGGTGATCCTCGACAGCAAGTCCTTCTCTGGTCATGTGGAGTTTGACATCGCCATGCCTACCTTGGTGAAACAAGGCAATTGGGGTGACTATGCTCGTGGTGCGAAGTTCGCCCTGCAGAAACGCTTCCATATCTCCAATGGCATAGAAGGCGTCATCAAGGGGTCGTTGCCTGTAGGCGGACTAAGCAGTAGTGCTGCCGTGCTTGTTGCCTATGTCATGGCTTTTGCCAAGGCCAACAATATTTCGCTGGCACCTTTTGAGGTAATGCGTATCGCCTCAGAGGCGGAACGAGAGTATATCGGTCTGAACAATGGTTTGCTCGATCAGGCATGTATCGCTCTGGGGAAGAAAGACCATTTGCTGATGCTCGACTGCGAGAGCAACGACTACAGACTGATACCCAAACCAGCTGAGATGCCCGATTTCGAATTGGGAGTCTTCTTTTCGGGACTCACCCGTAGTCTGATGTCGAGCGATTACAACCTACGTGTTACCGAGTGTAAGACAGCTGCATGGATTGTGCAGGCGTATGAGAACATGCCGCTGAAGACACATGAGAAGACATTCCTGCGCGATGTGCCAGAAAGCATGTACAAACGTTGTCGCGACAAGATGCCACCACGATTTGCCCGTCGAGCCGAGCATTTCTATTCAGAACACCGCAGGGTGAGAGAGGGTATCACAGCCTGGGAGACTGGCAACCTCGAGTGGCTTGGTTCGTTGAGCAAGGCCTCCTGTGAGTCGAGCATTCACAACTACGAGTGCGGTTCCCCTGAACTTATAGCTATCTATGAGGCCATGCTCACCACTGACGGCATTTATGGAGGCCGCTTCTCTGGCGCCGGTTTCAAAGGCGCCTGCATCGCAATAGTAGACCCCACCAAGAAAGCATCAATCAAACAGGAAATTACCGAGAAGTACCTCTCCCGTTTTCCTCAATATAAGAACACCTTCCGCATTTACTTCACTAAAAGCGATGATGGCGCAAGGTTCCTTTAGGGTAAATGGTAAAAAGTCAAAGGTTAGGTTGCAGCATTATACACTCTGCTTTAGAAACGCTCCTATCAGGATGTATATTAACCTCCTCGTCGCTTTCACATTATGGGCATTTTTATGAATATTGGTGGCGTTTCTGCAATAGGTATTAATACATTCAACTTGCACCTTATTTAAGGTAGCTCGAAGCTCTCTGAGATACAAATAAATAAAAAGATTATATAAAGATGAAGAACATCGTTATAGCCGCTGGATACGCAACCCGTTTAGGTGAACTGACCAAGAATTTCCCGAAACCGCTGTTGAAGATTGGCAACAACACAATTCTCGGCCGTATGCTCGATGATATTGACACTATCGACGACATCACCGAACATATCATCATCACGAACCATCGCTTCGCACCCATCTTCAACGAGTGGAAGGCGACGACACACTATACCAAACCCATCACGATCGTCGACGACGGCACAGAGACCAACGACACCCGACTGGGGGCCGTTTGCGACTTGCTCTTTGCCATGGATAAGCTCCACATCGACGATGACTTGCTTGTGGTGGCAGCTGATAACCTGCTCTTCTTCTCCTTCCGCGAGTTCGTTGACTATGCTAAGGCGAAAGGTACCAGTTGTATTATGTGTCACGAACAACCGTCTGTCGAGAAACTGCAGCGCACAGGCGTGGTGGAGCTTGATACCGACAACCGTGTGCTCAACATGGAGGAGAAACCACAGACGCCCAAGAGTCACTGGGCTGTGCCACCTTTCTATATATATACGCAGAGTGATCTCGACCTGGTACGCAACGCCGTTGACAATGGTTGCGGCAAGGATGCTCCCGGCAACCTCGCACATTATATGGTCAGACACACTACCATGCACGCCTGGCCCATGACCGCCAGTCGTTTCGACATCGGTTCCCTTGATACCTACAATGAGGCCGTCCGCCGCTTTGGCACCCCGGATTCTGTAGACGCTATGGTGTAAGGTCCATGGGACTCGTTCACAGGTCAACGGTTTTAGTTCGCAAAAGCGTGAGAGAATAGGGGAGATGTTGAAGCTTCTCATGATGGTAAGGCAGAGTTGGAATGGATGAAAAAATTGTCTTAAAAAGAAATATTTAAAGAAGATGAAAAAGATATTGATAACTGGCAGCGCAGGCTTTATCGGAAGTTACCTGATGCAGCGCCTGCTGAAAGAAGGATTACAAGGAGAAGAGGTCAATCTGATGGGCCTTGACAATATGAACGACTACTACGACCCGCGCCTCAAGGAGTATCGCCTCAAGGAGATCGACAAGACCGCCGTGGGCAAGCCATACCGTTTCGTGAAGGGTGACCTCGCCGACAAAGCTCTCATCGACCGCCTCTTCACTGAAGAACAGTTCAATATTGTGGTAAACCTGGCCGCACAAGCTGGAGTACGCTACTCGATTGAGAATCCCGATGCCTATATCCAGTCGAACATGATCGGCTTCTATAATATCCTCGAGGCCTGCCGTCACAACCCAGTAGAACATCTTGTCTACGCCTCCTCATCGAGCGTTTACGGCGGCAATAAAAAAGTACCTTTTTCTACCGACGATCGTGTGGACAACCCCGTATCCCTCTACGCCGCCACAAAGAAAAGTAACGAACTTTTCGCTCACTGCTATAGTAAACTCTACGATATCCCTACTACTGGACTTCGTTTCTTCACTGTTTACGGACCGGCAGGTCGCCCCGACATGGCATACTTCTCATTCACCAACAAACTGCTACGGGGTGACACTATCCAGATCTTCAACTATGGCAATTGCCGTCGTGACTTTACTTATGTCGATGATATCGTCGAGGGCATCATCCGTGTGATGGCGAAAGCACCTAATCGCCAGAAGGGCGATGACGGGCTCCCCCTTCCGCCCTACGCAGTCTATAACATCGGTGGAGGACAACCAGAGAGCCTGCTCGACTTCGTGCAGATCCTGCAGGAAGAGCTCATCCGTGCTGGCGTACTTCCTAAGGATTACGACTTCGAGGCCCACAAGCAGCTCGTGCCCATGCAGCCCGGTGATGTGCCCACTACTTATGCCGACGCCACTGCCCTCGAGCGTGACTTCGACTTCGTGCCTACCATCCCCCTGCGCGAAGGCCTCCGCCGTTTTGCCCAGTGGTACAAACATTTTTACACTGCGCAGAATTAGAGTTAGATAACTATGTTTTATTAACTTATTGTTCTGCAAAACATTGGCAATACGTTAGAGCCGTGTGCTTACACTGTGTTCATAGGTACTTGTATAGTTTCTCTCACTTATTGTTTTAGATAATGGAAATGATCTTTGGGAGATTGCGGGTCAAGTCCGCAATGAGGTGTACTGTTCACTCTTCACTCTCAACAAATGATCAATTTAAAAAATAATCGGGTAAAAATTTGGTGGGTTCAGAAAATGTGTGTACCTTTGCATCCGCAAATGAAAAGGACGGGGTGTAGCGCAGCCCGGTAGCGCACCTGGTTTGGGACCAGGGTGTCGCAGGTTCGAATCCTGTCACCCCGACATTGAGAGATGATCTTTTAGGTCATCTCTTTTTTTATCATTTAGAGAGAATATGTCAGTTGTTAAGTGGATTGGAGGAATACTCGGTTTTATGACGGCAGGTCCGCTCGGGGCGCTTGCCGGTGTCGTTATCGCCTCTTTCTTTGAACAGTCGCTCAACAGTTTTGCCGACGGTGGCAGCGATGGTAGTAATGGCAGTTATCGTAATACGTACGAGAGCAGTTATTACGACCGCTATGGCCGTCAGAGTCGGGTGAACATGGGTCAGCGGAACAGTTTTCTGTTCAGCATCCTGGTGTTGGCCTCGTACATCATCCGCGCCGACGGCAAGGTGATGCACAGTGAGATGGAGTATGTACGACAGTTCTTGCGCTCCAACTTCGGACCTGAGGCGGTGACCGAGGGTAACCAGATATTGAATCGTTTGTTTGAGGAACAGAAGCGGCGTGATGCCCAGCAGCCGGGCAGTTATCACAATGTGGTGATGGAGTGCTGTCAGCAGATGGCGCGTAACATGTCGTATTCGCAGCGTCTGCAGATGCTCTCGTTCCTGGCTCAGATATGCAAGTGCGACGGTGCTGTGGTGGCCCCGGAGATCAATGCCCTGCGGTCGGTGGCCCGAGCCCTGCAGTTGAGTGACGCTGAGGTTGACTCTATGTTGAACCTGCAGGATGCCGGCACGAATGTGGAGGCTGCCTACAAGGTGCTCGAGATATCGCCCAATGCCACGGATGACGAGGTGCGCAAGGCTTACCGTAAGTTGGCCCTGAAGCATCACCCCGACAAGGTGGCCACGCTCGGTGAGGATGTGAAGAAGGCGGCGGAGAAGAAGTTTCAGGAGATCAATGCCGCTAAGGACCTGATCTATAAGGTAAGGGGAATGAAGTGATATGATCGACAGTGCCGTTTTTCAAGGGAAGAAAGCCCGTTATTACACGTTGGGTTGTAAGCTGAACTTCTCAGAGACCTCTACGTTTGCAAAGATGTTGCAAGAGATGGGTGTCAGTGAGGTGAAGGGTCAGGAGCAGGCAGATATCTGTCTGATCAATACCTGTAGTGTCACGGAGGTGGCCGACAAGAAGTGTCGGCAGATGATTCACCGGATGGTGCGTGAGAACCCCGGTGCCTTCGTGGTGGTGACCGGCTGTTATGCCCAGTTGTCGTCGGAGAAGATCGCGAAGATTCCCGGGGTGGATCTGATCTTGGGTGCCGACGAGAAGGCCCAGCTGTTGCAGTACCTCAACGATGCGTGGGTGCAGCAGGAGCAGCAGGCAGAGCGTGAGGAGCAGGTATACGTCAAGAAACTCAAGGATATACGGTCGTTCGCGCCCAGTTGTTCGCGCGGCAACCGCACCCGTTTTTTCCTCAAGGTGCAGGATGGCTGCGACTATTTCTGCACCTATTGCACGATCCCCCATGCCCGTGGGTTCAGTCGTAACCCCTCAATTGCCAGTCTGGTAAGTCAAGCTGAGGATGTAGTGCGTGAAGGTGGTAAAGAGATTGTGTTGACGGGCGTGAATATCGGTCATTTCGGGAAGACGACCGGTGAGCGTTTCACCGATCTGGTGAAGGCCCTCGACCAGGTGGAGGGCATCCACCGTTACCGCATCAGTAGTATAGAGCCCGACCTCCTGGAGGATGAACTCATCCGTTATTGCGCGGGGAGCCGGGCGTTCATGCCCCATTTCCATATCCCCCTGCAGAGTGGGTCGGATGCCGTCTTGCAGCTGATGCACCGTCGTTATGACAAAGCCCTGTTCGCCCATAAGATACAGTTGATCAAGGCGTTGATGCCCGAGGCCTTCATCGGTGTGGATGTGATGGTGGGCACGCGTGGCGAGACCCCCGAGTGCTTTGACGAGTGTTACGAGTTCCTCAAGTCGTTGGATGTCACGCAGTTGCATGTCTTCCCTTACTCCGAGCGCCCCGGCACGGCGGCCCTGAAGATCCCCTATGTGGTGCCCGAGGTGGAGAAGAAACGGCGCAGTAAACTGTTGCTCGACCTCTCTGAGGAGAAGACCCACGCTTTCTACCAGCGGCATATCGGCATGGAGGCGGAGGTGCTCTTCGAGAAGGCTGCCCGTGGCAAGGCCATGCACGGTTTTACGAAGAACTATATCCGTGTGGAGCTCCCCCCTGCGGAGGCTGATCCGGCGCTCGACAACCAGTTGGTGAACGTGCGATTAGGTGATTTCAACTATAACCAAACAGCTTTGAAGGTATGTGTAAGGTAGCCATAGTGATATTAAACTGGAACGGCCGGAAGATGCTCAGTGAGTACCTGCCCACCGTGATCGAGTATTCCAAGCAGGAGGCAACGGTCATTGTGGCCGACAATGCCTCTACCGACGACTCGTTGGCGCTGCTCGAGGAGCGTTTCCCCGAGGTGGTGCGCATCCCCCTGGAGAAGAACTGGGGTTTTGCCGATGGTTATAACAAGGCCTTGGCCACGATTGACGCCGAGTATTTCGTCTTGCTGAACAGTGATATAGAGGTAACGCATCATTGGTTGACCCCACTGATAGAATACATGGATAATCATCCTGAGGTGGCCGCATGCCAGCCCAAACTCTTGTCAATCTTTAATAGAGACTCTTTTGAATATGCTGGGGCTTGCGGCGGGTTCATCGACTATTACGGTTATCCGTATTGCAGGGGGCGCGTGATGGATACGGTGGAGACCGACGAGGGACAGTATGACTATGTGCAGGAGTTGTTGTGGGCCACGGGTGCCTGTATGATGATCCGCTCGAAGGATTACTTCTCGGTGGATGGTCTTGACGGACGTTTCTTCGCGCATAACGAAGAGATCGATATGTGTTGGCGACTGCGGCTGAGGGGCAGGAAGATCGTGTGCATCCCCGACAGTCAGGTGTATCATGTAGGTGGTGGCACACTGCCCAAGGATAATCCCTTCAAGACGTATCTTAATTTCCGCAATAATCTCACGATGTTGTATAAGAACCTGCCGGAGAAGGACTTACGGAAGGTGATGCGCATGCGATGGCTGTTGGACTATGTCGCTGCGTGGAAGTTCCTGTTGTTGGAGCGTCATGTGGGTGATTTCAAGGCCGTATACCGTGCCCGTCGGGATTTCAAACGATGGTTGCCCGAGTACAAGGCGGTGCGTGAGGAGATCCAGAGGACTGCCCTCACGACAGATATCCCGGAGCGCACTCGTTTCAGCATCCTCTGGCAGTATTATTTCCGGGGGAGGAAAAAGTTTAGTGATTTATAGTTCTTTTTCTCTGTGCCGCCAGAGAAAAAGGAACCAAAAAGAGAGCTCGTTGCACGCTCCGGTCAGAACAAATCCGACTCTTCAAAACTGTGCTGCGGAACTCGCTTCGCTCAAACAGTCCTCGCACTGCCTAAAG
>CADBSW010000183.1 GCA_902797505.1 uncultured Prevotellaceae bacterium
CAGTATTTTGAAATTCCCTTGAGCATTAAACTTTAGAACCTGAGCCTCGGTTATTATACCTGTCATCAGACAAATAATCAATGCAAATAATTTTTTCATCATTCTTATTTTAACAACCACATAATTTGGTTCTCGTCATCATTCCCACCAAACTGACTTTGTACGGCTTGCTGCACATTATCTCCATTATAATCATATTCTGTCTGAGGATACATCCAGCGTACCGGCATCTTATTAGTAGGAGTATTCCTGTTGGATTTAGCATTAATGGGTAAAACAGGATAACCTGTCCTGCGGTACTCATAGAAACCATTGTATGGTTGCTGTAGGAATGTGGCCAAATATTTCTGTTCTATAATCTGTTCAATTTGCCTTGCGCTTGAAGTAGAAAAGGTGACACCTTGATGCTTGAGATAATCAGAGATATATTCATCGGTGATTTTCATGTTGTGATGGTAATCTGCATTGTCTCGAGTGTTATCAGCGGTGAAACGCAAAGCAGCTTCTATTCCTTTTTCATAGTAGTTCTTGGCGTTACCGTCAAGTAAACCTCTGACACATGCTTCAGCGAGAATGAAATTCATTTCACTGTAACTCAAAATTACCGAAGGTTCTCCGATAACATCATCAGTATATCGAATATTAGTCTGGGAAACATTTCCCGAGTTAACTGCAGCTTGAATCTCCTCTTCCGTCATTGTCGATTCTACACCTGCATAAGAGTTCCAATCCGAGACAGACCGTCCTGTATTCATAGCATTCGGTGTAGGCCGTGCGTAATAAAACAACCGATAGTCACCTAATGCTTTAAGTGAGTCAACTACCTCTGAGGAAATCTGTATATATCCTACATAATTGTTTCCTTCCCTGTAAAACTCTGGTTTCTGACCGCTTGCATCAGAGTGAACTAACTGTAGATTATCATCATTGGAAATAAACAAAGGTTTGCCAGTAACAATATTCTTGAAACGTCCCTTGACATTAAGTTCAGAATCTGAAGTCTTGTTATAAAGATTAATAAGTATCTTTAATTCAAGCACATTTGCTGCCTTTCTCCACTGACTACATGATCCACCATATACTATATCACCAGCGAAATCACTACCGTTGCTGAGAAGTCTGTCTGCTTCTTCGAGTTCCTCCAATAAACCTAGCAGGACATCTCTTTGACTATCGTATTTTGGATTTGTAATCCCATCTTCTCCTTGCATGGCTTCGCTATAGGGAATATCACCGACCCGAAGTGTGGCATCAAAGAATTTAATGGCGCGTAAGACATGTCCGATACCTTTATATGCATTTTTTAGTCCATCGTTACCTGCATTGTCAACCATCTTCTGGATATTGTACAACATAGTCATGTCGGTAAAGTTCGTACGCCCTAATTTGTTGAACGCAATGTCAATATCATTAGCTTCCGACCAAGAGATGTACTTGCTAAGCATATAATTCTTCATGTAGAGTTTGGGTTCTGCATAAGTCGTCCACAACTGACGAATACAGTTGGTGGCTAACATGCTGGAGGTAACTGAAGTAGATGAGTTCGGATCATTATTGTATGAATCGAACTTATCATCACAACTACTCATTAGTACCATCCCAAAGAGTATAAAACTGACTGTTATATAATAATTACTTTTCATAGTTCTTTTGTTAATGGGTTAGAATTTCATTTTGATATTTACACCTACATATCTTACTGAAGGTGAACTAAGATCGTCACTGGCTTTATCCGGGTCAGCAAACTTATAGTCAGGTGCCCAAAGGAAAAGATTCTGTCCGATCAAAGAGACTGAAGAACTTGTCATTCCCAGTTTCTTGCAGAAAGATAGAGGAAGATCATAGGTAATAGACAACTCACGCAGTTTGATATAGGTCTCTTTAGTGATAAATTGTTCGCCTTTACACCAATAGTTTTTGATGTAGCTCTCATAAGATACCGGAGTTTCGTTCTTAGCAAAAACACGCGTATCTTCTGTGATCCTTCCGTAGGTATCGTAAGTAACATCGCCAGATACAACATAGACACCCTCTCCGACATAGTTCTTCTTTCCATTGACAACTTCATCATAACGCCATTCATTATCAGAATCAGGGTGTGCACCCGTCTGCCACATACGGTAGTTGGTTCTGTTGATAGAGAGACCACCAATACGACCGTCGAAACTGCAAGCTACTGTAAATCCTTTTATTTTAAAGGTATTGGTAAGTCCCCACATCCAGTCTGGATCCATATTTCCGACTTTGGTTGTATAACTACTTCTTCTGGGGAAACCATTGGTCAGTATAAGGTTGCCTTCCGGATCGTAAGTCAAACCTCTATAGGTGTATGCATCTACACGCGCTCCTTTATAAGTCCAGAGGTTATCGGCGCTGTATATAGGGTCAATCTTTGCGAAGTATCTTGCTGATCGTGCCCAGTTTGTTGTGATATTCCAGGAGAAATCCTTTGTCTGGATTGGAGTGGCATCAATAAAGAATTCAAAACCTTTTCTTACATATTCTTCATCTGTATTGACTAATACACTGGTAAAGCCAGACATGTTTGATATAGTCGTTGCTACAGTATTGTTGTATGTCAGCTTGTTATAATAGGTAAAGTCAAATCTTAATCTATTTTGCAAAAAGTTCACAGATGTACCTATTTCCCATGTCCTATCGGTAATTGGTTTAACATTTCCACGCATGGTTTCAGGATATGCAGCAGAATTCAGTCCGTCCCATATCGAGTTGTTGATGGTGTATGCCTGATTTGTATCGTAGATGTTCAGATCTTTCTTAGAAACCGTCCAAGATCCTCTCATCTTCCAGAAAGTCCACCAGTGTGGCAACTTGATAATGTTAGACATGATAACACTGGCACCGGCAGAGGGGTAGAAGTAAGAATTGTCATAAGAGGGTAGGGTAGATGACCAGTCATTACGCCCAGTAATATCAATATAGTAGGTATTCTTAAACCCAATACTTGCTTTGGAATACAGACTGTTTACTTGTTTGTTGGCAAGATAACTGTCAACATTCGGACTTTCTACAGAAGCTTTTAATGAGTAGAATCCGGGTATTGAAAGTCCGTTTTTTGTTGACAGGTCCGTATATTTGTTACGATAGTAATAAATGGAATAACCGGCTAACAAATCTAAACTGAAATCACCAAAGTTTTTTTGTGCATTTAATATGAAATCATCATTCGTAGTGAACACCTCTGCATTTCTCTCAGAATAATAACCCTTGTTCGTCTTTCCCCATTCACGGGTAGAGTTGATACCGATAGGAGCACGACGTTTAGTCGACTGGAGTGTATAATCGTAACCACCTCTGATAATAGCTTTCAGCCAGGGGAGAATGGAATAGTTAAGAGTGAACATACCATTTGTTTTGGTAATATCCTCTCGGTTGATCTTCTCGTAGGCACTCATCCATGGGTTATCATACCAGGTGGCACGATTCCAATTTTGTTTTTGGTCCTTGACAAGCCAATAGTCTCTGTAGTCGCGAATGTCATATTCTGGACCTGTCCATATTAACAGGTTATATATATATCCTTGATCATCATAACCAGTACCTGATGTGTTGGATGCAAGTTGCTTATTGAAACCCATGGTTGCTGTTATGTCAACCTTTTTACCCAGTTTCATTTCACCACCTACATTATATTGGAACACTTTACCATATTCGTTTGGATATTGTCCTTTGTCATAAATGAATGACCCAGACGCTCTCACACTACCGTTCTTACCTTGTTGTGTTACGCTGACCGTATTGTTGGAGATCATACTGAACTGAAGGAAGTTCTTGAAATTATTCTTCCCCTTAGAGGTCAGTTCCATATCTTCCATCTCATGAGTGAGGGGATTATATTGAGAATAGATACGACCGATGTCGAGTTTGTCTCCCCATACCTCATCATCTACATTATATTTACCGCTATATCCAGAACTATACGATGTCTGTACCTTTGGTAGAGCCAGTGTACCACAGTTGAACATGTTACTGGAGTTGACCTCAACAGAGAAACCCTCCTGCCCACTTTTTTTCGTCGTAACCATAATGGCACCACTTCCACCACGAGAACCATAGAGGGCAGAAGCGGTTGCACCTTTCAATACATCGATCGACTCTATATCATCGGAGTTGATATCAGCCAAAGTGAGGTTAGATGGAACGCCATCCAAAACTAATAGAGGTGTTTCACCACGAAGAGTAATTGTTGGAGATTCCATGAATTCGGTTGAGTTGAAGACAATCAGACCGGCAATACGTCCCGTCATACTTGTTGCTACGTTTACTCCTTTTACTTTTTCAAACTGATCTCCTGCTACTTTCTGAGTCGCATATCCCAGTGCTTTCTCTGAGCGTTTCATACCTAAAGCAGTCACCACGACTTCATTAAGTTCCTTGGCTTCCTCATTTAAGACAATAGAGATATTCCTCTTATTTCCTACACGTTGATCTTGTGTGACATATCCTAAAAATGAATATCTTAGAATCGTCTGTTCGTTTGGAACTGTAATCTTGTAGTTACCATCTGCATCTGTCACCGCTCCTACATACGCTCCTTTTATCATGACGGTAGCGCCAATAATCGGCTCATTATTTTTATCGGTAACTTTTCCTTTTATGGTAATTTTTTTGTCGTTGGCTTTGATAATGAGTATTTGCCTTCCAGAAATCTCAAAAGTAAGTCCTGTTCCACTAAGTATGGCGTTCATCACTTTGGTGATAGATGCATCACGCAATGAGACTGTTACTGGAGTGTCAAGATTGGGGATGTTGCTGTTATATCCAAAAACATATTTTGATTGTTTCTCGATGATGCCAATAACTTGTTTTAGTGGCATTATGTTAACGTTCAAAGTAATATTACCGTTTTGCTCCACGTGGATTGTTGTTTCGTTAGCGTTAATATGCAGCGATGGAACAATTATCATAATAATACTTAAAAACATGATGTTAGTAGTAAGGTTTTTTATAACTTTACTGGCAAAATGATATTTTTCCATGTTTAATTAGATTTTGACTGTTAATAATTGGATAGATTTTCGTTTTCTCTGGGGTGCACCGCAACTGCATCCCAGTTTCTTTTCTTTTTCTTTCTTCATAGGCGTGTACAATTATAAAAGATGTTTATTTATTAAATAAGTTAGGTATAAATTCTTTGAGCATTCTTCGCCATGATAGCCATTCGTGAGCTGTGCCTTGAGAAACGAAGGTTTCAAATTTTATTCCTGCATCGCTTAATTCCTTCGTCAGCTTGGGTGTCGCTACATTTTCATTTGTTGCACATCCAATGAAGAAATATTTCATCTTCTTATTGAAAGTGTCAGCATCCTCCAGGATTCCATGATAATTCTTGTGAACATCTAACCCATATACAGCTCCACTGAAAAAACCGAGATATGCGAACTTGTCTATATTCGGAATGACGATATCGCAAGCCTGATGACCACCCCAAGATAATCCTGCCATTGCGCGGTGTTCACGATCACTCTTTGTCCTAAATGTTTGGTCTATCATGGGTATTAGATCATAGAGGAATACAGGATAGAAGGATGTTCCATAAGTGCTTGTTTCCACATACTTTCCTTGTTCTTTTTTCTTAGGGACATTGATGTCTCCGCTCTCCATCACGACAATCATAGGTTTTGCTTTTTTTGCGGCAATCATATTATCCATGATGTTCTGCATGCAACCTTGTTTTGTCCATCCTCTCTCATCCTCTCCCATTCCATGTTGAAGATAGAGTACTGGATATCTTTTTTTGTGTTTACTCTCGTACTCTGCTGGTGTATATACTAAAGCTCTCCGCCATTTCTTTGAATGATTAGAATAATATTGTACAGACCGTACCTGTCCATGGGGAATACCCTGATGAGGTCGGTAGTAATCCCCTTCTTCACCTTCAGGGACCTCAAATCCACCAGCTATTCTGCTATATCCGAAGAATGCTTCAGAATTGGGATCCAAAACCTTCACTCCATCAATTATTGCAAAATAATAGTGAAATCCCACAGTCTGAGGCTCTGTTGTGAGGGTCCACATACCAGTAGAATTTTTTTGCATGGGATACTCTTTTTCGTAGATAGAAAGTTTCACACTCTTAGCTTCAGGTGCGTAGATCTTAAAGGTAACTCTGTTTTGATTGTCAACAATAGGATAATCTCCTGCCGGTATATTCCAGTAAGACCTATTGTTTTGTCCGTAGCTGATCATATAGGTTAGCAGCAAGACTATTAGAATGTAATTTCTCATGGATATTTTATTTATGTATAATAATTCTTTTTCCTTGTTTTGATACTTGAACAGGTGCGATTTTTTCCAGTCTTGAAAGGAAAACCTCGAGTGTTGCTTGAGTGTCAAACTTTCCAGTCAACTTGATGCCATCTGTTTCTGAAGGATTGAAGTAGAATTTCGTCTGATAGTATTCTTCTGCCTTGTGGAGAAGTTTCGTCAGCGATTCATTATTCATTATCAGTAGATCTGAATTCAAACTTGTAGAATTATTTACTGAGTTCTGAATCTTATAAACATGTGTATGACCGTCATCCAAGTGATAGTCAAAGGTCTGATTTGGTTTTAAAGTCGCTTTCTTCTTGGTGTCTGTTGTTACCTGGACAAGTCCTTCAAACAGAGAGACTTTCTGATTTTTACTTTCCGGATAGACAGATAGTAGGAATTTTGTTCCTAAGACAGTTACATGGAGATATTTGCTGTCCACCAGGAATTTCTTTTTAGGCATATGGGTAACTGCCATATACGCTTCTCCTTCAATTTTTACATTCCGGTTTTTCTCTTTGTTTAGCGAGAAAGGAAACGACATCTTTGTCTTTTCACGTAAGACAATATCAGAACCATCTGAGAGAAATACCTCTGCTTTCGCGTCTGAAGGAACAGCAACGAGGAGTTTTGTTTTACAATTATAAGAGATGGCTAATTTTGATGCGTCTTGCTCTATTTCTATGCAGTTCTTATCAGAATTGCAACGTATGATGCAGTTCTTCTCCAACGTAACTTTGTTATCTCCCATAACCAGCTCCACCTGTTTTATGGAATTGACATCGGTCCGGCTGAAGAGAACTCTATCTGTAGATACATTAATCCTATGGTATCCTTCCATGAAACCGAACGCCAATAGGAGGGTTATTGACGCAGCAACACTCCAACGGATATACTTCCTTTGCCGGTTATAACGTTGATAGTCGTCTATTATAGAACCCCACATGATTAATTTCTCTTGTTTGCTCAATCTGGGCTCGTTTGAGATAATATAATCACGTAGTTCTTTGAAAAATAACTTATGTTTCATAATAAAACCAAATACAAATTCAACAATTTAAATGGAAAGAGATGAATTGTCGTTTTTTGTACTCAGTTTTTTTTAGATTTTGAAAAAAACGGAAATAAACTATTATAAGTTTATGAAAAAAGTTTTGATGAGATTTTAATTACTTCTTCACGGCATCATCGCCTCGCTCATCGACGAACTGGCCGGATGGGTGGTGTTCCGCAAACTGCAGACCACCGGCGTCACCTCTTCACTCAATGTGCGTTATAAGAAGGCTATCTCCACCTTAGAGCCGGAGTTGACCATCCGTGGAAGGATTACCGAGCAGCGTCGTAACCTCGTGACTATCGTGGTAGAGATCATGAACTCTAAGGGTGAACTGTGCGCTACGGGTGAGGCTCTCTATTTCGCAGCCTCACAAGAGAAGGCGCGGGCAGAAGGCTTCGGTCCCTGTGAGCTCGAGGGTGACGAACTGCTGTCGTTCTAAAGATTACGATTCCCCTCATTCCGGACTTGATCCGGAATCTCCTGCGTTTATTTCTCTATATAAACACAGAGTGACAGAGTTTCAGAGTTTTTTATATTAACCTTGTATACGTAAAAACGGTGCTGTAGTTATTCCTTTGCATGGCGATGTCTGTCATGCCTGGTGTTCGTACTACTTTTACAGAATAGCTACACCCCGCAAAAGCTATATCCATAGTGACAACAGACGAGAGTCCGAATACTTCGGACTCTCAGTCCAAGTACTCCGGACTCTCTTCACTTTATATCTTGTAGAACACCGACAGGGTGCCGTAGATGGGGAAGAGCGACTGCTCAATGGTCTTGAAATCACTCTTGAAGATGCCGTTAAGACCCCAGTCGAGATCGGCAGAGAAACCGATGCGGTCTAATGGTTGCCAATCGACACCCACGGAGATGCCAAACTGCATACTGCGCATGTGGTCAGAGAAATCGTAGGTAGCCCACTCGCCTTCTTTATCACCCATGATGATCTTGGCACCTGTGGGGTTACCCTCACGCAGATAACCGTCGGAGGCAATACCACTGAAGTCTTTGTTGAGTAGGAAAGAAGCATACGGACCGCCCTTGAGCATCACCTTGTCACTCAGATCGTAGGTGACCTGAACAGGGATGGTGAGCATCCACTGTGTTACCTCCTGACTGATATGTCCGAAGAAAAGACCCTCCACACGACTGTCGCCTTTCACCATCTCCATGTGATAGCCCTTCGTGGTGACATCGGCATCCATTCCCTTGTTCTCGAAATGGAGTCCTGCCTGTATGCCCCACGCATCCTTCAGGGGTTTCTTGGCGTCAATACCGATGAGGAATGATGGCGTGAGCCGGTAAGCATCCAGACTGCGGATGGTTGCCGGAATGCCTAATGGCGCAGTGCCACCGATGCTATAACCGAGGCGTGCTTTCAACTGAATATCGTCTATGGGGTTTGCCGCGATGCCCTTCATGGGCAGCAAGATGCAAAATGCGAATATGATCAGTATTATCTTTTTCATCCTTTTATCCTCCTATCTATTCTTCGTTTTCAAATGAAACCTCTACCTCATCTATATATAAGGTACTGCCCACGGCACCCTCGAAATAGTCACCTTCCTTGCTGGAAGAGAATACCAGTGTGAGACTATACCCCTGTGCCTCCAAGATGGCGTCGTCTACCTCACCACCCTTGAAGAACATCTCAAAGCGTGTCCACTCGTTGGTGGGGGGCAAAGACTCTACCTGAGCGATCTTGACAATTAGCGGATTGGTGAGCACATCATCACCTAAGAGCACCACGCTCTTGCCATTGGCATCGATATTACGGTAGAACACCGCATAGGCATTCGCCTGATCCACACGTCCGGGCACCACCTCTTTCTTCGCGTTGGTGTACTCGGGTCCAGGCTGATACTTGTAATATCCTGTCACTCTCACGGGCACACGATTCATCGGAATACCGAACTCGGTGGTCTTCAATGGATTGAAGAGCACGTTGTTGACGTTGAACTTACCCAAGAAGAGGTTGCCGGCAGCGATAGGCTTGTTCATCATCTGACCCAGAGAACCGGTAGATTGTGTGTTCATACACACACCCTTGCCCTCATAACCGTTATCAGTAGAGTAGGTGGGGAAGGACTCCGGCTTGGAGTCATACTGAGCGATGATAGCTGCTCCGGGATTACCCGAAGCCCAGATGTTGTGGCGCGTGCCGTTGCTGTCCACCTCATAGAAGTTATGATACGACGAACGGTTGCTGCTGTTATCTACCACCTCCACATGCTCGAAGCTGAACTTAAAGCTCGGCAGAGAGGCTTCGTGGAACACCACGGTATACTCACGCTTCCAAGCACCATCCTCAGAGGTGACGGTGTAGGTGACGGGGCCGTTGGAGAAATCCTGCATGGAGCCGTTCTCCGGCGTGATTTTAGCACCGGGTGTGAGGTTGAACTTCACCGGCAACTGCTTAGGCAGGGAGATGAGTGAACGCACGGTGAAGACGATCTCTTTCTCTCCCGAAGAGATATTCTCAATGCGCATCTGTGCCGGTTGATAAAAATTACTTGCATACTCGTCGCCTTCTACCCAGGCGCTCAGGATATCACACTCCATGTTGAGCGGTTCGTCCTTGAAGCACGAACTCATCAGGAAGACGCACGCTACTAAAGACAGCATGGAGATCCTTAACATTAGTTTCTTTCTCATTATTTACTGAAAACTTAGTCGGCTATGTTTCTAATTATCCTGCAAAATTACTAATAATTTGTTAACTATGCAAATGCTTGTTTATTTTTCACTGCTCAATCTCCCTTTTCCTTTTTTAAACACCTTCTCTTCGATCGTCTGGAAAATGATGAATAATACAGGCACGATGAAGAGCAGGGCGATTGTTCCGATGAACATTCCACCGATAGTGCCCACACCTAATGAGCGGTTTCCGTTGGCACCCACACCACTGGCCAGTGCCAATGGTAGCAATCCGAAGATCATCGTCATGGATGTCATCAGGATAGGGCGCAGTCGTACACCAGCTGCCGAGAGGGCCGCATCAACGATCGACATTCCTTGTCGGCGACGTTCAGAAGCATATTCGGTTAGGAGGATGGCCGTCTTAGCCAACAGTCCGATCAGCATGATCAATCCTGTCTGCATATAGATATTATTCTCCAATCCCCACAGTCGGGCGAAGATGAATGATCCCGCCAATCCGAAGGGCACACTCAGGATAACAGCCATCGGGATGAAGATACTCTCGTAGAGAGCACAGAGGATCAGGTAGATGAAGATGATACATATGATAAACACCAGGGTGGTGGTATTCTGTGCGGATGCCTCCTCACGTGTCATTCCACCAAACTCATAGCCATAGCCTTCGGGCAAAACCTCTGCAGCCGTCTCACGGATTGCCTGTATGGCTTGTCCGGTGCTATAACCGTCGGCCGGTGTTCCACTGACGCTGATACTGGGGAAGAGGTTGAAGCGTGAGAGAGTTTCCGAGCCGTAGATACGTGTAAGGGTGAGATACTGTCCGATGGGCGACATCTCCCCTTTGTCGTTCTTCACAAAGATATTGTTGAGTGACTCCGTATCCAGACGGTATTCGGGTGATGCCTGCACCATCACACGGTAGAGCTTGGTGAAGCGTACGAAGTTGGAGGCGTAACTGCCACCCACATATCCGCTCAGTGTGCTGAGCACATCGTTAGGCGATACACCATGACGTTTGCATAGGGCGGCGTCCACCTCTATGCGGTATTGCGGATATTTCATCGAGAAGTTCGTGAAGGCACGAGAGATCTCCGGCCGTTCGTTCAGTGCGCCTATCAACTGGTTCGTATAGGTGAGCAGGTCTTCCACCGTGCCACCCTTACGATCCTGTATATGCAGTTCAAAACCGTTGATACGTCCGAAGCCGGGTATCATATTCTGTGTGTTCACCTGTATCTTCGCATTGCTGATATCCGCCGTACGACGGTATATCTCCTCCAAAACTGCCTGTACGTGGTCTTCCTCTTTCTTACGCTCGCTCCAGTTCTTCAGTTTGAGGGTGAAGTTACCGCTGGATGATGACTGTTCAAACCCCACACTGGCACCGGCCACAAGCGAGTACATGCGCAGTTGTGGAAGATCTTTGATACGTTTTTCCACCTCCTGCATGATATGATAAGTCTCTTGCAGGTTTGTGCCGGGGGCTGCCTGCACATTAATGAATACCGTTCCCATATCCTCACTGGGCACCAGACCCGTTCGGGTGGTCTTCATCAATAACGCCAGTCCTGCAAAGGCCACTACCACCAATACTGCGGCCAACCACTTACGTGGGAACAGGAGGGCAACGGCCTGCTTATATTTCTGCACCATCCGTTGGAAGGCGGTGTCGAAAGCGATGTGGAAACGAGAAGAAAAGGTCAGTTTCTCACCGTTGTTACTGTTGGCATGCGGTGTCATGATGAGGGCACAGAGGGCGGGTGAGAGCGTCAGAGCATTGAACAGGGAGATGGCCACGGCGATAGCCATTGTCAGACCGAACTGGGTATAGAATGTTCCTGTGACACCACCAATAAAACAGACGGGCACAAACACCGCCATGAACACCAGGGTGGTGGTGATAAGTGCTGAGGAGATACCATGCATGGCATCGACGGTCGCCTCATAGGCAGATCTTTTCTTTTCTGTCTTGTTATTGTAGTCGGCATCAAACTGTGCCTGCACAGCCTCTACCACCACGATGGCATCGTCCACCACCGTTCCGATGACGAGCACCAAGGCAAAGAGCGTCAGCATGTTCAGGGAGAAGCCGATGGCATAGATCACGGCCAGCGTGCCGATGAGGGAGACGACGATGGCGGCGGCAGGTATCAGTGTAGAACGGAAATTCTGCAGGAAGATATACACCACGAGGATCACGAGTATCAGTGCTTCCAGCAAGGTCTCGAGCACACTCAGGATGGATGCATCGAGGAAATCCTTCTTCGACTCCAAATCATCGATGGCAATGCCCGGCGGAAGACTCTTACGTATTTCCTCCACCTCTTTGTCAATCTGTTTGATAATCTCGTTGGCATTAGAGCCAGACACCTGATTGATCATGATGTTGACACCCGGATGACCGTTGGTCTCACTGATATAACTATAGCTCTGTGAGCCTAACTCCACCGTGGCTATATCTCCGATACGCAGCACATCACCATTGGGTAGTGAGCGGATTACCATCTGCTCATAGTCTTTCTCCTCCTCGTATCGTCCACGGTATTTCAGCACATAGCGATAGGTATTCTCCGATTCAGCTCCCAGAGAACCGGTAGCCGCCTCGATATTCTGTTCGTCGAGCACCTTGTTGATATCAGCGGGTGTCAACTTATACTGCGCCATCTTGGTGGGATCGAGCCAGATACGCATAGAGTAGTCGGCGCCGATCACATTGACGTCACCTACACCGGGTATTCGACTCAGGCGTGGCTCTATGTTAATCTTCGTGTAGTTGGCCAGGAAGGTACGGTCGAAAGAGTCGTCAGGACTGTAGAGTGCTATCTGCTTGATATTATTCGTCTGCCGCTTACGAACGGTGAGTCCGCTCTTTACCACATCACTGGGCAGACGGCCCTGCACGGTGGCGGCACGGTTTTGCACGTTCACCATCGCCATGTCGGCATCGGTGCCCTGTCGGAAGAAGACAGCGATAGAGGCATTACCGTTGTTGGAGGCCGTGGATGTCATATACATCATGCCCTCCACACCGTTGATGGCTTCCTCGAGAGGCACGATGACACTCCTCTGCACAGTCTCAGCATTGGCACCGGTGTAGTTGGCGTTGATACGTACGGTGGGCGGAGCGATCTCGGGGAACTGCTCCAAGGCAAGTCGTGACAAACCAATAAGTCCTAACAACACCATCAATACAGAGATGACTCCCGACAGGATGGGGCGGTCTATGAATGTTCTGATACTCATTTCGCTACCTTCTTTATTTCTACACCCTCACGCAGCAGACCGGCCCCTTGGGCAATGATGGTGTCACCCACCTGCAGACCTTTCTCCACGATATACTCCCTGCCGTTATTCAGTCGGAACACCTCTACGGGTGTTGCCTTCGTCTTGCCGTCAATAACCTTGTAGACGAAGATACGGTTTTGCAACTCATAGGTAGCCTCTTGCGGAATGACGATACTGTTTTTCAACGCTGTAGGCAATACCACCGTGGCTGTGCCCCCGTTGTGCAACAGTCGGTTGGGGTTGGGGAAGACTGCCCGCAGGGTGATGGCTCCCGTCTGGTCATCCACTGTTCCGCTTACTGCACTGATCCTTCCCGGCTTGTCGTATACCGCGCCGGTAGCCAGTTTGAGGTTCACGGGTGGTGTCTGTCGGATGAAGGCCTCCATCGAACCATATTGATCGATCAGACTGATGACTTGTTTCTCGGTGATGGAGAAATACGCGTATATCTCATGATCATCCGCCACGGTAACCAGTGGCTCAGAAATGCTGCTGCTTACCAAAGATCCTACATGCCATGGTATCATGGATGCAGAGCCGTTGACAGGACTCTTTACCACGGTATAACTAAGATTATTGCGGGCATTTACCTCTTGCGCCTTGGCCAGGGCCAGTGCGGCCTTTGCCTCCTGAAGGGCATTCTGTGTGGTCTGTACGGAGAAGTCGGATACCACTTGACTCTCTTTCAGTTTCAGTTCACTCTGGTAGTTCATCTGTGCAGTGGCCAGTTTTGCCTCCGCGCTTTTCACGTTGGCAATAGCTACCTGTAAAGCGGCGCGGTAAGGCACCTGGTCGATGACGAAGAGCGCCTGTCCTCGTCTGACGGCATCCCCCTCGTTGATGCATATCTTAGTGATGTTACCCGATACCTGCGGACGAACCTCCACGATCTGCTTACCTGTCAGTCGGGCGGTATATTCCTGTTTTAATGTCTGGTCACTGGTAGATACTACCATCGTGGCGTATGAAGGTACTTCTTTCTGTGTCTTTTTCTCTTTGCACGAGGTGAAACATACAGAAAGAATAATCATGCTTATAATCACAAAGTCTCTTCTCATGATCTGTCTGATGTTTTCTTCATGACGGATCATGATTAATAAAGTACGAACTATGTAATAATCTTTTATCTTAAATTAACGGAATTTTTGCAATGAGGGGGTTAGGCTTACAATGAGTTAAAAGACTCCTTTCCCTTTAGGAGAGGACTGGGGGGAGAATTAATAATCATGCTGCCCCTCCGGGGAGGGGGCTGGGGGGAGATCCTAAATCTTCGAATAGGCTTCCCGAAGAAATTCATCCACCCAATCATAATACTTTTCGATGTCGCGCTCAGCCTTCTTGCTTTTCCGCATGCGGTCAACGACTGTATTACCCCGTGAGAGCACCTCTTGTTCGATGGGTAATATCTTCTGTAGGATACCTGTCTGCTGCTTGTTGATAAGCACTCCCAGGTTGATATAATCTTTATGATGACTGATATTCCCTTCGAAAAGACGGTTCTTCAGTTCTACACTCTTGTTGCAAAGCCATGAACAGTTGTTGTCGGTAGGCTTCAGTATCTCTGGTAATTTCCCTGAAGGCAGGAGCATCAGTGGCATGGCCACGGTGGTGAGTGGATAACCGGCGATCATCCAGCATACGGTATTGGCTGGTGTCTCCTCTTTTTGTACACCCTGTATAAGCATCGTGGCAGTAGAGGTGTATCGGGGGATGAAGTCACGGAAGGGGTACATCATTGTCTGACTCTCATCCTCGGGCATGATATCATAGAGGTTGACGTGTGTCAATCCGTGTTTCAGATAGCGAGAGATGTGGGTGATGAGGTAGTTGTGGTTGATGTTCTTATCTACCTCCGCTTGCTCCATCAGTTCGGTAATGGCAGCGTATCTCTCGGCCCCGGTACGTAGGTTGTCTGCCCCTGTGATACCGAAGTTCGTGCGCATCAGGTACCCTTTGGGGGCTACCTGACTGTCGTTGACATCAAACTTCACATATCTTTCATTACCTGTCTCGTAGTAGGCGCATCCCCCCTGTGCGTCGATCACTCCGAAGTTAGAGTTGAGATCCCTCGGTTGTGGCATGGTGTCGAGTAGTGTCTCAAAGTCTTTCAGTGTAGCGCAGATCTCGTGTGCCCTTTTCATCAGAGCTCCATCGCCATTGGAGTCGTTGCCTTCCGGTCCGTTCAGGTTATAGGCAGCGGTGTTGATGATGGCAAACCCCGTCTCGTTATGTCCTCCCCACGCGCTTTTCATTCTGCGGTCGGCGGCGTTGAAGAGTGCCAGATATCGGTAGCGCTCTCCCTGCACGATCCGTGGAAGGTTGTATGTTCCTGATGATGCGTCACGGTGCTTGAACAGCAATGGGCGTCCGTCGGGGGTTATCTTTCCGGAGATGAGTACGGAGGTGCATGCCTCACAGGTGGGCAGATACGATGCGAGACAACAGAGTAACAATAATAGTGTGATGAATTTTCTCATGGGGCAATAGATATGATACTTTTTGCAAAGATACGGATAAATGATAGAAAGTCCAAATAAATTTGGCTTTTCGCTCAATTCTCCGTAATTTTGCAGATCATTTTGCTCTTTTTGTCTGTAAATAACAATCAATTAAACAAGCATAAGATATGTACAGTCTGAAATATAAGGTGACGACAAGTACCTGCGACAGCGAAGGACGGCTGAAACTCTATTCCGCCCTGCAGATGATGCAGGATTGTTCTGAGATGTGGATAGACAGCGAGCCCGGCGTGAAGCAGTATTTCGCTGAGCAGAATATGGCACAACTGTTGGCCACTCGTCAGGTGGAGATCATCCGTGTGCCCGAATACAAGGAGGAATTGACGGTGACAAGCACCGTATACGACATGAAACCGATGTTCGGATTCCGCAACACCTTCATCTACGACGCACAGGGGAACCCTTGCTATAAGACCTGGAGCATGGGGGCCTTCGTAGATAAGGTGGCCGGAAAACTGAAACGCGTGGATCAGGCGACGATAGACTCGATGAACCTGGAACCTCAGAAAGAGATGAGCTACAGAGACCGGCGTATCATCCTGCCCAAACAGGGGGGCGACATGCTGGAGCCTGTCAAGGTGCTGCGGGCGGATATCGACTACAACAAACACATGAACAACGCCAACTACGTGCGCATGGCCATGGAACTGCTGCCCGAAAGCATGGCGGTGAGAGGCATGAGGGTGGAATACCGTGTGGCAGCAAAACTGGGCGACATCCTCACACCGACTATGTATCAGACAGACGACGGCTTCATCGTCTCTCTCTCCGTCAATGGGGAGGTAAGTGCTATCGTGGAGTTTACCAGGTAAGGTAAACGTTTTTTTCGACTCTTATCAGTATGGTTTAACAAGTGCGTGATGGACACAAAAGAGTGCCCATGCACTTGTTTTGTCCAAAAACCAGGGGTATGTCCAAAGTAGTGGATGAGAGATGTGGGATAATAGGATGATGTTCGTGGTAAACAATATACCTTTGTATGGTTAAAATAAATTTCAGTTTTTGCGATAAACGCATACTGTTAAATAAAATTAAGTATTTACTGCTTTTTTTACTTATAAATTGGTAGTTGTATGTATAATGTGTAAATTTGTAAATCATTCATAAAGTAAACAATAAAAATAACATAATCATGGTAGCTACAATTGAAAAATTACAAGACCATTATCTGGTCATACTCAAAGGTGAACTCGATACGGCAGCAGCTATTGAGGTAGAGGAAACACTGAAACCCTTGTACGAAAGCAGCGGATTTGACGTGGTGATCGACTGCACCGAACTGGAATACATCGCCTCGAGCGGACTTCGTATTCTGATCAGTATCTTGAAGAGTGCCAAGGCCAACGGCAGCAAGGTAATCTTGAGGCATGTCAACGATGACATTATGAACGTATTCAAGTTGACAGGCTTTGTCAATCTCTTTGAGTTCGAATAAACCAATGAATCAGCTACAATCATTTTCCAAATAAAGAAGATATGAAAAAGATAGCTCCCTTATCAAAGTCACAATATGGCATCTATGCCGAGTGCGTAGGTCGTACAGGTGAGATCTGTTACAACCTGCCTTATCTGTATACGCTCGATAAGTCACTCGATGCAGAACGGCTGCGCGCGGCCATCGTGGATACCGTGATGGCTCATCCCACCTTGTTCACCCGGATAGCACTCACGGATGACGGTGAGCCCATCCAGACGATCGATATCGACAACGAGACATTTGAGTTGGAGATAGAAGACACGAATAATATAGAGGCACGGACTGCCCAACTGGTGGTTCCCTATGACATTTACAAAGACCGGTTGTTCCGCATCCATCTGTTGCGTGACGATCAGCACCTCTATCTCTTCATCGACTATCATCACCTCATCGTGGATGGCACCTCGATGAGTCTGCTGCTGCATGACATCAACGATGCCTATAATGGCAAGGTGATCGACGGGGAGACCGTTACTCTGGCAGATGTATGCGCCGAAGAGGAATCACTGCGTAAGTCCTCGGCATTTGAGGAAGCCAAGCAGTGGTATGCCCAGAACTTCGACTGCAGCGACACCTTCACGCAGTTGTTACCCGACCGTGAAGAGCCTACGCTGGAGGAAGCCAGTCTGTTGCGCACCCTGAAGGTGGATCACGCCCAGGTGGAGCAGTTCTGTCAGACGAACGGTATCTTCAAGAGTACACTGTTCACCATGGCCTACGCCTATCTGTTGGCTAAGTTCAACAACGAGCCGGAAACGCTCTTCAACACCGTCTATAACGGTCGTAAGACCAAGGAACTGAATCATACCGTGGGTATGTTCGTGAAGACGTTGCCCGTCTATGCGAAGTTCACCGCAGAGACCAGCGTGCTCGATTTCCTGAAAGCCGGACAAGAGCAGATGAGCGGATGCCGTGAGCATGATGTGTATTCGTATAGCGACATCATGGATGACCTGAAACTGCAGAGTAACTCGATGTTCGCATGGCATGGCATGCTGTTCTCCGATGATGAGATGGGTGGTATGCCCATGAAGGCGAAGCGCATCGGCAACAGTACGCTCGACGCCTCACTCTACCTGAAGACGTTCATGTTGGGCGGCAACTACCAGGTGAAGGCAGAATATCATGGCAATGAATACTCCGAGGCACTGGTCGCTCAGTTCCTGGAGAGTTATGAGGCTGTGGTGGAGGGGTTCCTCACCAAGACAAACCTTTGTGAGGTGGATATCACCACCAACTCGCAGATAGCGACGCTCGACACCTTTAACCAGACAGATGCCGAGTATGATCATACGCAGACGATTGTATCACTGTTTAAGAAACAGGCACAGCAGACACCACAAAACATGGCTGTTGTCTATAAGGATCGGCAATATACCTATGCCGAGGTGGATGCCATCAGCGACCGTATCGCTGCCTATATCATCGGAAAGGGATTGCTGTCAGAGGATGTAGTGTCGGTGCTCATCCCCCGTTGTGAGTGGATGGCCATCGTATCGTTGGGTGTGCTGAAGGCCGGTTGTGCCTACCAGCCGTTAGACCCCAGCTATCCGAAGGAGCGACTCAACTTCATGATGCAGGATGCGGATGCCAAACTGTTGATTGCCGATGAGCAGTTGCGCTCCATCGTCGATGAATACCAGGGTGAGGTGCTGTTGACGAAAGAGATCAACGATCTTCCGGAAACATCGTTTACCCTCAGTACACCGATCACCCCCGACAGTCTCTTTATCCTGCTCTATACCTCTGGTTCGACAGGTGTTCCCAAGGGTTGTCAACTGATGCATAGTAACCTCGTGGCCTTCTGCAACTGGTATCAGCGCTTCTATGACCTGAAGCCGGAGCATAAGGTGGCTGCCTATGCCAGCTATGGTTTTGATGCCTGTATGATGGATATGTATCCGGCACTCACTTGCGGAGCTTCGGTGCATATCATCCCTGAGGAGATCCGCCTCGATCTGATTGCCTTGAACGACTACTTCGAGCAGAATCATATTACTCATTCGTTCATGACTACCCAGGTGGGATACCAGTTTGCTACAAGCATCGAGAACCACTCACTGCTGTATCTCTCTACAGGAGGTGAGAAGTTAGCATCCCTCACACCTCCCGAAGGTTATAAGTTCTTTAATGTCTATGGTCCTACCGAATGTACGATCTTCACCACGGTATACTGCGTGGATCGTAAGATGAAGGAGATACCTATCGGAAAGTCACTCGACAATATGCGCCTTTATGTGGTAGATGCCCAAGGACATCGTCTGCCGGTGGGTGCTGCCGGTGAACTGTGGGTGGCCGGTCCACAGGTGAGCAGGGGGTATCTGAACCGTCCGGAGAAGACGGCAGAGGTGTACATCGACAACCCCTTCACCACCGACGAGAAATATCTGCGCACCTATCGTACGGGTGATATCGTACGTTTCCTGCCCGATGGCAACATCCAGTTTGTGGGGCGCCGCGACGGACAGGTGAAGATACGCGGATTCCGTATCGAACTGAAGGAGGTGGAGAGCATCATCCGTGAGTTCCCGGGCATCAAGGATGCTACCGTGCAGGCCTTCGACGAGGATGGTGGCGGTAAGTTCATTGCAGCTTATATCGTCAGCGACCAGCAGATAGATATCGAGGCACTCAACCAGTTTATCCTGGACGAGAAACCTCCTTATATGGTGCCTGCCGTGACGATGCAGATAGATGCTATCCCTCTGAACCAGAATCAGAAGGTAAACAAACGGGCCCTGCCGAAACCAGAGAAGAAAGCAGCCGTGATCGAGGAGTCGAACGTGCCGATGAACGTGCTGGAGACACAACTCCATGAGATGATTGCCGGCATCGTGAACACCACCGATTTCGGTATTACTACCGTGTTGGGTTATGCCGGACTCACCTCTATCTCTGCCATCAAACTGGCCGTGCAGGTGAACAAGCGCTTTGGCGTGACCCTCGACTCGAAATCGTTGGTGAAGAATGGCACACTACAGAGTATCGAGAATGAGATCTTAGGCGCCATGCTGAATGGACAGTCGGCTGCACAACAGAAAACGGAGACAGATTCTTCACTCTCAACGCTTCACTCATCACTTAAGAGCGTTCCCTTGTCGTATGCTCAGACGGGTGTTTATTTCGAGTGTCTGAAGAATCCTACGTCAACGATCTATAATATCCCTTACCTGCTCACTTACCCCGCGGGAACTGATGCAGAGAAGTTGGCCGACAGTGTCAAGCAGGTGGTAAACCTGCATCCGGAACTCAGCGTGCACTTCACCACACAGGGTGATGCCATCGTGCAGACAACCGAAGACAGTGTGGAGGTGGAGGTGCCCAACAGCAGCATGAAGAAAGAAGCGCTGGATAGTTATAAGAATGAGTTCGTAAGACCTTTCAACTTGCAGAAGGCTCCGCTCTACCGCTTCGAGGTGGTGAAGACCGATGATACCGTACACCTGTTGATGGATATCCACCACCTGGTGTTCGATGGAGGATCAGCTGACTTGCTCATCCGACAGATCAATGCCGCACTGGAAGGTAAGGCAACCGAGAAGGAGACATACACCTATCTCGACTTTGTGACCGATCAGCAGAAGGCTGAGGAGACAGAGGCTTTCAGCAGTGCGCAGCAGTTCTTTGCGGAGAAGTTGCAGACCTGCGAGGGTGCCAGTGAGATTCCTGCCGATCTGCCTAAGACCAACGAACAGGGATGGATCGGCGAGGAGGTATGCAAGCCCGATTTCGATCGTGCTATCGCCTTCTGCCGTCAACAGGAGATTACTCCTGCTCACCTCTTCCTTGCCGCCACTGCCTATGTGGTATCACGCTATACCAACAACCGGGAGGTGTATCTATGTACGGTGAGCAGTGGTCGTTCAAACCTTAAGATTGCCGATACCGTGGGAATGTTCGTCAATACACTGGCCCTCGGCATAAATATCGACGATGTGTCAGTAAGCGACTTCCTGCATACCACCAGCGAGACCTTCGATGAGACCTTACGCCATGAGGATTATCCTTTTGCCCGCATCGCAACGGATTACGGTTTCCGTCCGGCTATCGCCTATGCCTATCAGGTGGGTGTGCTCTCAGAGTACACGGTCAACGGAAAGGTTGTCGGTCAGGAACTCTTGGAGTTGAAAGTGCCGAAGTTTAAAATCAATATCAAGATTGAGTCACGTGGTGTAGTGGTGCAGTACGACGACAGCATCTATTCTTCACGACTGGCTCGTGGCCTGGCTGAGAGTATCGTTGCCGTGGCACAGCACATGATGGAGAATCCCGATAAGCAGGTGCGAAAGATCTCTATCGTCAGCGAGAATCAGGAGAATGAACTGGCATCATTACGGCAGACGGCAACGGGTGATGCTCCGTTCAAGTTCTTCCACGAGTGTATCTCTCATTTCGCCAAGACACAGCCAGACCATGAGGCGCTGGTGGCCATCGATGCGAAATACACCTATGCGGAGATGGATAAGGTGACAAACCGTATTGCACGTGCCCTCCGTCAACAGGGTGTGCAGGAGCGTGACCGTGTGGCATTGCTGTTGCCACGTACCAGCCGACTCATCCTCTCACTCTTCGGTGTACTGAAGTCGGGAGCTGCCTATATCCCCTGCGATCCGGAATATCCCGCCGACCGTATCAAACTGATCCTCGAAGACAGTGAGGCCCGATATATCATCACCACTGCCGACCGGATGGACACTGTTCCTGCCGACAAGGCGATAGATGTGGAAACACTCATTGGCAGTCAGGCCGGTGATGAGGCCGTGACCACCGACATCACAGGCGATGATCTGGCTTATCTTATCTACACCAGTGGATCTACGGGAAGACCGAAGGGTGTGATGCTCCGTCATGAGGGTATCTGTAACTATCTCTATGGTCATCCGGCAAATGTGTTTGCCAACGGCGTGCTCACCGATGCCAAGCGTGTACTCAGCGTCACCACGATCTCGTTCGACGCCGCCCTGCAAGACATTGGTATGGCATACTTCAATGGCAAGACACTGATCGTGGCTACAGAGGAGCAGGCTAATAACCCGCTCGATCTGGCAGCCCTGATCAACGAACAGCATATTAATATGGTGTCGGGTACGCCATCCCGCTGGCAGACATGGCTCACCAGTCCTGACTTCTGTCAGGCTATCGCCAATATCGCTATCTGCAGGGCCGGTGGTGAGAAGTTCTCCGACCAGTTGCTCGAGCAGATGCGCAGCGTGACCAGCGCCCGTATCTTCAACTGCTATGGTCCGACGGAGATCACCGTGGCATCGAACAACAAGGAACTGACGGAGCAGCGAGAGCCGTCAAGCGAGCTTGAACGGCCGAGTCGTGACGGAAGTCGACGCAGTCAACAGACGAATGCCCCGATGGTGACCGTCGGAAAGCCGCAGCTCAACGTGAAGGAGTTTATTGTCGATCAAGATGGCAACGAACTGCCCGTTGGAGTAGTGGGTGAGTTGTATATCGGTGGTCGTGGCGTGGCACGCGGTTACAATAACCTTGACCAGATGACTCGTGAGCGCTTCATCGAATACCATGGTGAACGTATCTACCGTTCGGGCGACTATGCCAAGTGGCTCCCCGATGGTGATGTGGTGATCCTCGGACGTACCGACCATCAGATAAAGTTGCGTGGCTTGCGTATCGAGTTGGGCGAGATCGAGAATGTCATGCTGAAGGTAGAGGGCTTGAAGAAGGTGGTAATCCTCATCCGTAAGATCAATGAGAAAGAACACCTGTGCGCCTACTATACAGCCGACCGTGAGATAGCACCCGATGCCCTGAAGGCAGAGATATCCAAGAGTCTGACACAGTATATGGTGCCCACGGCATACCTGCAACTCAAGGAGATGCCGATGACGCCTAATGGTAAGACCGACGTAAAGGCGCTGCCTGAGCCGCAGCTTGCCATCACCTCTGCCTATGAGGCTCCGGCTAACGATACCGAGCGCACGTTCTGTGAGATCTTCGGCAGTATCCTGCAGATGGACAAGGTGGGCGCCACCGACAACTTCTTCGAACTGGGAGGTACCTCACTCGTGGTTACCCGTGTGATCATCGAGGCCGACAAGGCCGGACTGCACGTGGCCTACGGTGATGTGTTTGCTAACCCCACACCCAGAAAACTGGCGCGCCTCATTACCGGTGAGAGCGATGCCGAGGGTACTGACGAGGTATCCGGCTACGACTATACCGCCATCAACAACCTGCTTCAGCGCAACACCCTCAGCACCTTCCGTCAGGGTGAAAGCAAGCCTATCGGCAATGTGCTCATCACCGGAGCTACGGGTTATCTGGGCATCCATATCCTGCGCGAGTTGATTGATGCCGACATTGATCATATCTACTGCCTGATACGTGGCAAGTCGGTAGAGGCAGCTGAGAGTCGTCTGCGTTCTCTGCTCTTCTATTACTTTGCCGATGCCTTCAAACCTCTGTTCGGCAAACGTATCCATGTGGTGTTGGGAGATGTCACACAGCAGATCGACGACAGTCTCGATATCCAGACGGTATTCAACTGTGCCGCTATCGTGAAGCACTTTTCCGAGGGCACCGAGATAGAGGATGTCAATATCGGAGGCGCACGCAACTGCATCGACTTCTGTATCAAGAAGGGTGCCCGACTGGTGCATGTCTCCACGGCCAGTACCCGCGGTCTGTGGGCAGGAGAGGCTAAGGATGATATCTTCACCGAGAAGCGTTTCTACATGGGACAGTACCTCGGCAACAAGTATATCTATTCGAAGTTCATGGCTGAGCGCTTCATCCTCGATGCGGTGGCCCTCCACGGTCTTGATGCGAAGATCATGCGTGTGGGTAACCTCGCCGCACGAAGCACCGACGGTGAGTTCCAGGCAAACTTCTCCACCAACTCGTTCATGGGCAGGATCAAGGTCTACAACATGCTGGGCTGCTGTCCGTATGCCATGCGCAACAAGGTAGTGGAGTTCTCACCCATCAACGAGGTGGCCCGCGCTATCGTACTGCTCGCCACCACACCGAAAGAGTGCACCGTATTCCATCCGTATAATATCCACGGACAGTTCCTCGGTGACGTGCTTATGGGACTGAAGAGTGTCGGTGAGGGCATCCGCTTTGTGGAGCAGGAGGAGTTTAATGAAGCCATGGAGACAGCTAAGAACGATCCGCAGAAAGCCAACCAGATGTCGAGTCTGCTGGCTTATCAGGATATGGCTCACGGACAGAAGACCACCGACGTAAGGCGCGACAACGACTACACCATACAGGTGCTCTACCGTCTGGGCTTCTCCTGGTCGCCCACCTCGTGGGACTATGTCGAGCGCATGCTTACGGCCATCGGCGGCTTTGGATTCTTTGAGTAATCATCTCTCGGGGACTGGCTCTGTGTTGTGCCTGTCCCCGCAAAAGGATATCTGTAGGATTTCTTTGGTTTTTAAAAGATACGATATGGCATCAGTAAATGGCCGCTCCTTGGAGGGCGACATCAACAAACAGTTTTACAACTATCTCGGCGCCTACATCCTAGTGGCCCTTTCCGGTTGCTTGGGGAATGTGGTAGATGGTATCATCGTGGGTAACCTCATCAATGAGGATGGCGTGAGTGCCATCAACCTCTCTAAGCCCATCAACCAGTTCATCTTCACGCTCCACCTGCTTATCAATGCGGGTGCCGGCATGTTGGTGGCTTATGCCTTGGGAAAGAATAATATCGACGATGCCCGCCGGTTCTTCTCTCGGGCACTGATGCTGAGCACTGGGATAGGGGTGCTGCTCTCCATCGTCGGGGGCGTGGCATTCCCTGATCAGACGGCGCGGATGCTCTGTAGCAATGAGCATATCCTGCCCCTGGCACGTGATTACATGCAGGTGCTGCTGTTGGGTAATCCCGCCTTCATCCTCATGTGGGGACTCTCCACGATGGTGGGTGTCGACGGGAAACCCAAGTTGGTGTCGGTGGCTGTTATTATAGATAATGTGGTGAACCTCCTGCTCGACATCGTGTTCATACAGTGCTTCGGATGGGGTATCATCGGATCGTCGGCAGCCACGGTGGTAGGTCATCTCGTGGGCATAGCGATCCTGCTCAGTCATTGGTGGAACCCCGCTAACAGACGACTAACGCTTACGTTCAAGCTTGACGGGCTGTTTACCTCATGGCAACGCATCATCTCTCAGGGTGCTCCCCTGGCCATCGCCTCCATCTCTCTCACCTTATTATTATTGTCGGCCAACACCATCGTGCTCTCCACCCTCGGTCGAACGGGTATCTTTGCCTTTGCCGTGTGTATGAATCTGTTGCAGGTGTATAACCTGTTCCTTTCGGGAACCTGCCAGACACTGCAGTCGTTGGGAGCCATCCAGGTGGGAAAGAAAAACGAGGAAGGACTGCATACCATCCTGCGACGTGCCTTCCGCTTTATTACCGCAGCCATGGCCGTCACCTGTATCTTCGTGTGGGTGTTCCCGGGTATGATTTCACGGTTGTTTGGAGCCGATGAGCCTGCCATGCTCTCAGAGAGCAGTCACGCCCTGCGTATCTTCGCCCTGAGCTTCATCCCGTTCTGCTATATCTATGTCATCATGATCGTATACAAGCTCTACGGACAGCACCGTATGGCGCTCTTTATCTCTTTTGCCCTGTCGCTGACGGTCATCCCCGTGATATGGGTAATCTCACGCGTGCAGCCCGACTTGCTCTGGTACAGCTACCTCATCGCCTACCTCATAGAGGCCGTCGCCATCTACGCCCTCCACCGACTCACCCACGTAGAACTGCGGCTAAAGAAAGAGTAGTATTGATTTTAATAATACATTTACCAAATAAAAAAAACGGATCTTTCACATAGAAAGATCCGTTTTTTTGTGCCTTTGCGACAGACTAAGAGGGTGATATTTTAGTTTGTCGTGGTATCCGAATGCTGTCGCAAAGACACTAATCGAAAAACACCCTATTTCTTGGAACAGCGGGGTTCCATTTACTTTTGCCATAATGATTTTTTTTAAATTAGTTAGAAATTGTGTTGATTAACTCTATAGAACTGTTGCTAGCTTAAGTTTCTGGGTACAAAGCTTTTGCAAGCGAGAGCGATAGAGAGTTTACTCTCATATAGCCGAGCGCCGCTAAAGTTTATGCAAAGATACAAAATAAAAGTGCCTTTGTCAAGAGCAAAAACCAAGAAAATGCGCTTTTTACCGTAACCTGCTAAACATCAGTAGATTACGGCGAAAATTTATTTTTATATCCCCTCATCGCGGACTTGATCCCCTCATCCCGGCCACCGAGCCGGGATCTCCTGCAATACTCTCTCTGGGCTTGCCCCGGAGATTTAATCCTTTCTCTCAGGAAAAAAGGGTATCACAGGCCCGGCCTGTGAGCCTTAATAGCCCGGCCATTGATACTTGTGGGCCCGGCCCGTGAGGGGCAAAAATATCAGTATAAATAATATCGCTCAGCTGCCGCAGGCATATAGCCTCATGCTGACTGCTTACATTCTAAAAAAAAACTCATTGCGGACTTGATCCCCGCAATCTAACTTGTTTATAATTTACAAAAAGTAAAATATTATTTTTATAGATCTGACAAATGTGACAAATGTGACATCTGACAAATAGTGTGATTGCATATCGAAAAAGTGAGGTTATAAGAATTATATATATTATTAATAATATATATAATTTAAAATATATAATTATTATCTCTGTTTTATTTACAGATAACACATTCTACCTAATTATCTATTTATAGTAAATGTCACACAAGAAATAAAGAAATGTAAAATATATTCATTTAATTTCTATTTATAGTTAAACATAGTAAAAGTCGTTATTTGTCAGATGTCACATTTGTCACATTTGTCACATTTCCAGTAATCTGTACTACCCTAGAAAAAGTTGAATGGTTTTTACCTTAATCCTGCCATAGGCTGAATGCATGGCTTTTCCAATAGTCAATGGGGAGTGGAAAATGAACGGAAAACCGTCCCGAGACCGCAATGAATCATTCCGTGAAGTCATCCCAACCAGTTGGTGAAGATAAGTATGCATTCGTGCACCGTCTCAAAGAATTTCTCTATTCGTTCTTTCACGCC
>CADBSW010000184.1 GCA_902797505.1 uncultured Prevotellaceae bacterium
ACATCCTTGCTTCTGGTGTTATCCCACAGATCTCCGGAATCTTCGGTCCTTGTGCCGGTGGTGCTGTTTATTCTCCAGCTCTTACCGACTTCACCCTGATGATGGAGAACACTTCATATATGTTCCTGACTGGTCCGAAGGTTGTAAAGACCGTTACCGGAGAGGATGTAAACCAGGAGCAGCTCGGTGGTGCTTCCGTACACGCTTCTAAGAGTGGTGTTACCCATTTCACAGCAAAGACTGAGGAAGAAGCTATCGAGATGATCAAGACTTTGATCAGCTATATCCCGCAGAACAACATGGAGGAGACTCCGCGCAAGGAGTGTACCGATCCGATCGACCGTATGGAAGACTCTCTGAACGAGATCCTGCCAGACGATCCGAACAAGGCTTACGATATGTACAAGGTGATCAGCGCCATTACCGATAATGGTGAGTTCTTCGAGGTACAGCCTAAGTTTGCTAAGAACATCATCGTTGGTTTCGCACGTTTCAACGGACAGAGTGTCGGTATCGTTGCTAACCAGCCAGCTGCCTATGCAGGTGTTCTCGATGTAAACGCCAGCCGTAAGGGTGCACGTTTCGTTCGTTTCTGCGATGCTTTCAATATTCCTATCGTCACATTGGTTGACGTTCCCGGATTCTTGCCTGGAACAGGTCAGGAGTACAACGCTGTCATCCTGCACGGAGCACAGTTGCTGTATGCATTCGGTGAGGCTACCGTTCCAAAGGTAACCGTTACCCTGCGTAAGAGCTACGGTGGATCACACATCGTGATGGGTTGCAAGCAGTTGCGTACTGATATCAACTATGCATGGCCAAACGCTGAGATCGCTGTGATGGGTGCCTCTGGTGCTGTTGCCGTACTTTACGCAAAGCAGGCAAAAGACGCAGAAGATCCAAAGGCATATCTGGCAGAGAAGGAAGAAGAGTATATCGAGCTCTTCCAGAATCCTTACCAGGCTGCTAAGTATGGTTATATCGATGATGTCATCGAGCCACGTAATACTCGTTTCCGTATCTGTCGCGCACTGGCTCAGCTCGCTACCAAGCGTGAGAGTCTGCCCGCTAAGAAGCACGGTAATATTCCAATGTAATCAACAAAGGGATTGGGGTAACGGATGAATAATACCTATCCGTTCCCCTTCAACCATTATCAATTAAATATGGGAAAAGCAAACAACGAAGTGTATGCTGCTATTGCCCTGGCTATGCACGAGTTTCAGGGAAATAACGTACACGACAAAGAGACTGGCATCATCACAATCAAGCCACATCACTCTGATTGGTCTTCACGTATGTTGACGATGACTGCCCATCCTTAATAATAAAATAAAGTATGAAAGAATACAAGTATAAGATCAACGGAACAGAATATACTGTTCAGATTGGAGACATCGTAGAGAACATCGCAAATGTCACCGTCAACGGCGAGGACTTCCAGGTAGAGATGGAGAACCAGCCAGAACCAGAGAAGAAGAAGGTTGTGGTTAATCCTGCAGCTGCACAGCAGCAAGAAGCATCAGATGCTCCTGCAGCAGGTCCTGTCAACACAGAGAATGCCCTGAAGGCTCCACTGCCAGGTGTTGTCGTAGAGGTTAAGGTTGCCGTAGGCGATACTGTTAATGCAGGTGACACCGTAGTCGTTTTGGAAGCTATGAAGATGGCCAACAACCTCGACGCAGAGAAGAGCGGTAAGGTTACAGCAGTATTGGTAAAGGCTGGTGACAGTGTGATGGAAGATACTCCACTCGTTGTCATTGAGTAAATCTTTAAAAATCTTAATATAATGATGGGCTTATCCACAAGATGTGATAAGTCCATTATTATTTTACATTAATTTTTGCGAATAATCGCCAAACAATCTCTAAATTAAACAAAAACAATTCCTTTTATAAATATTTTTTTGTATCTTTGCGGTCTAATTGAATATGTCATGACAGCGAAAAAAGTACTTTTTATCAATCAGGAAATAACACCATACGTACCAGAGAGTGAACTGTCGCTTCTCGGAAAGCAATTACCCTATGCCATTCAGGAGGAAGGTTATGAGATACGTACCTTCATGCCTAAATGGGGAAATATCAACGAGAGAAGAGGTCAGCTGCATGAGGTACAACGTTTGTCGAGAATGATGCTTATCATAGATGAGACCGACCACCCACTGATTATCAAGGTTGCCTCTATTCCACAGACACGTATCCAGGTGTATTTCATTGACAATGATGACTACTTCAGTAAGCGACAGATGGAAGCCGACGAGTCGGGAGAAGAATATCCTGACAACGGTGAGCGCGCCGTCTTCTTCGCACGTGGTGTATTAGAAACTGTCAAAAAACTTCGTTGGATACCAGACATTATCCACTGTCAGGGATGGATGAGTGCCATCATTCCACTATACATCAAGACAGCCTATCATGACGAACCGTCATTCGCCAATACCAAGGTGGTAACATCCCTCTTCAGTAAGGAGCTCAAAAATGACCTTGGAGAGAACCTCAAAAGAACGATCAGTTATAAGTCCGCTCAACCAGAACTGCTTGGCAAGTATAAAGAAGCATTCAACTTTATGGAACTCGGCAAGATGGCTATCGACTATTCTGACGCTATCGTAGAGGCAGGCAAAGAGGTGAACCCCATCCTACTCAAATACGCGCAGGAAACAGGGAAGCCCATCATGAACTACCCTGGAGAGGAGAATATCGGGCAACAATACCATCAGTTCTATCAACAGATTTGTGGTTCAGAGGAATAAGACAACAGAAACAAACTTGTCTGTGGCGTAACAACCACAGACATCTTTATTCATTAAGATAAATACTTCAATGAAAACAAGATCACTTGCAGCATTGCTGCTGCTCATAACAATTCTCACGGCTTGTGATGACACAACAGAATCAATAGGTGCTTCCTTGACAGACAATATGGATCATCTGCAGATCACTACAGATACCTTTTCGATAACGACACGGTCGGTTGTCGCAGATTCCGTTTTGTCAAGAAACACCACAGGCTACCTCGGTAAGATTAAGGATCCTGAGACAGGAGCATATATCACAGGCGACTTTATGATGCAGTTCAATACCCTCGAGGATTATTTCTTCCCAACGAAAGACAGTATTGAGAGCAAAGATGAACTGGGTAACGTATACGTTGACTCTTGTGAGATACGTCTGTATTACGATGATTTCTACGGTGACTCACTCGCCGCGATGAAACTGTCTGTCTACGAACTGGCCAAGCCTTATGAAGAAGGACAGAACTACTACTCCAACTATGATCCGTTCGAACAAGGATATATCCGTGAAGACGGTATCGTAAAGAGTAAGATGTATGCCCTTACGAATATGGGATTAAGCGACAGTCTGCGTAAGTCATCATCCTACTCACCGAATATCCGCATACCACTCAATGATCCTTATACCGACAAGGATGGTAAGACATATAAGAATTACGGAACATACATCCTGCAGAAATACTACGAGAATCCCGAAATAACCAAGAACTCGTATAATTTCATTCATCAGATCTGTCCGGGATTCTACGTCAAGATCCAGGAAGGACTCGGTTCGATGGCTACCATATACAACAGTCAGTTGAACCTTTACTTCCGTTACCGTTCTAAGTACACAAGAGATAACACAACAAAAGACACAACCTACGTGGGTACTACCACCTTTGCAGGCACAGAGGAGGTGCTGCAGCACACACATATCACCAACGACAAGCAGACCATCTCAACACTGGCTGCAGACAACAGTTGTACCTACCTGAAGACACCTGCCGGAATCTTCACAGAGATGACCCTGCCAGTGGATGAGATTGTGTATAATCATGAGAATGACACGCTGAATACCGCAAAGATCACCCTCTCACGTATTAATAACAATACACACGGCGACTACACCCTGAGTACGCCCTCTACCCTACTGATCGTAGAAAAAGACAGTATGTACACCTTCTTCGAGAGTAATAAGATAGCAGACAACAAACTAACCTATCTGTCTACTTTCGCCAACAACGGATATACATTCAATAACATCTCCGGATTAATACGTCATATGGCGGAGGCTAAGGAAAAGGGATTACAGAGTAATCCGAACTGGCTGGCCTTACACCCCGACTGGAATAAGGTTGTGTTAGTGCCCGTAAGTACTGAATATGTCACCGTAGGACAAAACCAGGTATTGGCGAAAGTCTCTCACGATATGTCAATGACAAGTACACGGTTAGTGGGTGGCAGTGCAAATCCCAACCAACCAATAAGGATAAGCGTTATTTACAGTAAGTTCTCAGATAAATAATGGCAGATAACTATCTTGAATACAGACGAGAGGACTATGAGCGCAAGAAAGCCGAATGGCTGAAGAAAAAGCGCCATCGTCCTCTCGGCGCTTTAGAAAAGCCTGAAGACGAAGCGCTGTGAGGGTTTAGAGTGTAAAGTGTAAAGTGTAGAGTGTAAAGTTTAGAGTGTAAAGTTTAGAGAATACTTTAGGAATAATAAAAAAGAGGATACGTCATTATGATGTATCCTCTTTTTTGCGGTGCGTACGAGGCTCGAACTCGTGACCTCCTGCGTGACAGGCAGGCATTCTAACCAGACTGAACTAACGCACCAAGGGTGCAAGTGAAATGTGCGGTGCGTACGAGGCTCGAACTCGTGACCTCCTGCGTGACAGGCAGGCATTCTAACCAGACTGAACTAACGCACCAATCTACATTTGCTCATTTGCGGATGCAAAGGTAGGATAATTTTTTGTTATATCCAAATGTATGACCCACTTTTTTTCTTATAAAATTAAAAAAACTGCATAAAGAGCACATCTGAATAGGTTTCTCCATTAAATAACCAGTCTTTTAGCACGGCAGTCTGTTGGAATCCAGCAGAACGAAAGAGTTGCACCGAATATTGGTTATCTGGTGAGATATAGGCATACAACTGGTGGATATGGAGTACTTGAAGTGAATAATCCATGAGTTGTCGCAATGCTTGTGTGCCATATCCCTGATTTCGGAAAGGTTCTTTGATGACAATGCCTACCTCGGCACGGTTGTGTCGAGGATCGTAGGCTATCAGGTCGATGATTCCTATTGTCTGTTGCCCTACTTCTATCATCAACCGTAACTGTTTGTCGGTATAGATATCACCAGTGGAGCGCGTGATATATTCTTGTAAGAGGAAATGTGAATAAGGAACATTCGTAGAACCCACATTCCACAGACTCATATCGTTTTCTATATCATACATCAACTCCAGGTCTTCTGGTTCGATGGCTCTTAGTCTTACACACTTCTTATTAGTCATACTAATATTTCTTTTTCTGTGATGAGTAACTGTTGTTGGGGGTGATAGATACCTAATTCCACATTATCCATAGGCTGCTCTGCAAAAAGTCTGAGCATGGTGGCATAGCTATAAGCAGCTGTATCATAAACGATGATAGTCGGCTTTTGTATTGTATCATGATCAAGTAATGACAAATGGCCATTGCCATTGCCCTTATCCTCATCTGTCACCATATGGATTACATACGACAAGCCCTTCTTTTGCGCCAACCGCTTAAAATCATCAGCATGTTCTTGTAATCCAAAGAAATGGTACACGGTTTGTTTCTCCTTCTTACCGGCATGCAAGCCCAAAAACTTGAAAAGCCACTGCCTAAATATGGATACCAAAGCAGATAAGGCTTTGATGTAGATGGCAATTTTTATAGGTATACTCAACAGGAAACTGAGGTGCCCGTAATGTTTGCGGAAGAAGATAAGCATGGCCTGATAGAAGACATGCACATACCTGAAACTGGATTTCTCTGTACTCTCACCTTTATAATGAAGGATAGAAGCAGGTACGTACCAGTTGGTATAACCACCCTTCAGCAACCTGTATGACAGGTCGATATCCTCTCCATACATAAAGAAATCTTCGTCGAGAAGTCCCACCTCATCGAGCGCACGTTTACGGAGCATGCAGAAAGCCCCGCTTACAACATCTATCTTACAGGCCTCATCCCATGGCAGATATGCCATATAGTATTTGCCGTAACGCTTGCTGTTGGGAAAACGACGACACAGACCGGTCATCTTATAGAAGGCTGTCATCGGTGTAGGCAATCCTCTCCTACTCTCTGGCGCCTTCCTGCCATCACAATAATGCATACAGACACCTACGGCTCCCGCATCATCGTGCTCCTCCATAAAACGAAGAACGTCTTTGATGACATCCTCTCCCACCACGGTATCCGGATTGAGCAAAAGGATATAATCGCCCTTGGCCTGACGTATGGCAACGTTATTACCCTTGGCAAAACCCACATTGTGGTTCATACTGATCAGCCGACAGTTATCAGACAGATACGGTTGAAGGTATTCTACAGAACCATCCTTGGAATGATTGTCAACTACCAGTATCTCTGCGTCAATACCCTGTAGGGCATGCTTCAGACTGTCAAGACACTGCCCGACATAATATTTTACGTTATAGTTGACGATAACTACCGATAGCATACCTTTTATTTCTGATCTTCCTCAGGTGTTACCTCATCAATACATCTGCCTTCACTTGGGTAAATGAAGAACACACAGATAAACAAGATGATGGCCAGATATCCGAAGGACACGTTCATAAACAGATAATATAATAAGGTATTAATAATCATGGGAACCGACAGGAGGTCCATTCTTAACAGTCCCCACTGTTGAAGTGCCTTTTCCTTACGGTCATATAGATCATTCCTCACACGTTTTATCTTAAACAGATACAAGGCAAGGGGTATGACACCAAGCGTAGCCAACTCCATGATCGTTAGCAAGATAAACTCTCCGGTACTACCTCCCTTGAGGATGCCCGGATCCAGTATTCCACACTCAAACAATATAATAATTGTAACTACTGGCAGGAGTTCCGACCAGAAAACAATCTTCAATATCTTAGATACCTTTTTCATCAATTCTCAATTATTAATTATCAATTACCAAACGGAGTCCTGTTAAGGATAGACCGTCCCAAGGTCACCTCATCGGTATATTCAAGTTCGTCACCTACGGATATGCCTCTGGCGATCACAGACAGCTTGACATCATAGGGAGCCAACTTACGAGAAATATAAAAGCTCGTCGTATCGCCCTCCATCGTACTGCTCAACGCAAAGATTACCTCCTGTACACCGCCATTGGATACACGCTCTACAAGAGAGTCGATCTCCAAATCACTGGGGCCAATACCATCCATAGGTGATATGATTCCACCCAAGACATGGTAAAGACCATGATACTGCTGGGTATTCTCAATAGCCATCACATCCTGTATGTTCTCTACCACACATACCACAGAGGCATCGCGGTGGGGATTGCTACAGATAGGACATACCTCTGTATCACTGATATTATGACATACCTTACAGTATCTCACCTCATGTTTCATGGTGGTAAGGGCCGCTGCCAACTGATCCACTTCACTGTCTTCTTGCCGTAACAGATGAAGAACCAGTCGTAAGGCTGTTTTCCTGCCTATACCCGGCAGTTTGGAAAACTCTTCCACAGCCTTATCAAGCAGCTGTGAGGGGTATCGTTGTTGCATATAATACGTTATTAAATGCAAAGATAGTGAAAACCGAATGCAAAACAAAATAAACACATTTATTTTTTTTGCTGAGGTGCATCCTATTTTATTTAAAGATACTGAAAAAACGGAAGTATAGCGTAATTATTTTGAGATATTTTCATTACTTTTGCATTCAAAATAAAAATCCATGGAAATAAAGAAAGCAGAATTTGTTATCAGCAGTCCTACCGTACAACAATGTCCGAAGGATACAAAACCCGAATATGCCTTCATCGGAAGAAGTAATGTAGGCAAATCGAGCCTTATCAACATGCTCTGTAACCACAAAGGTATGGCCAAGACCTCTGCGACACCAGGCAAGACTCTGCTCATCAACCATTTCATTGTCAACAACGAGTGGTATATCGTTGACCTCCCCGGTTATGGCTATGCCAAACAGAGTAAAAAGGTACGCGCGAAACTGGAACAGATGATCAGTTCGTATATCCTGCAGCGCGAACAACTCATCAATGTCTTTGTGCTTATCGACATCCGTCATGACCCACAGACCATCGACGTTGAGTTTATCAACTGGCTTGGCCAGAGCAGCATCCCCTTCTCTATTGTCTTCACCAAGGCAGACAAGTTGGGCACTCAACGGTGTGCCGCCAACGCCGCCAATTACATGAAGAAGTTGGAGGAGACCTGGGAAGAACTGCCACCTTATTTTATTACGTCGGCAGAAAAGAAGATCGGTCGTGACGAGGTGCTCGACTATATCGATCAGATCAACAAACAACTTAAGGAAGAATAATTCCTATACGAGGATGGCGACAACGATAGTAGACATACAAGACCTTACCAAATCATTCGGCGCGCATGTGCTGTTTGAGAATATCTCCTTCAGTATACTGGAAGGACAGAAGATTGGAATTGTAGCCCGCAACGGCACAGGTAAGTCTACCCTCTTGTCGGTCATCACCGGGCATGAAGGTCATGACAGTGGGGAGATCATTTTCAAAAAAGACCTGCGTGTAGGATATCTCGAACAGGCTCCGGCATTCGATCCCGAGGAATCTGTGTTAGATGCCTGCTTCAACCACCATGGAGAAGAAGAGAAAATCCTCAAAGCCAAACAGATCCTCACAAAACTGAAGATACGTGACCTACAGCAACCGATGGGACAACTCAGCGGTGGACAACAGAAACGTGTCGCACTGGCAAACGTATTGATACAAGAACCCGACCTGCTTCTTTTGGATGAGCCCACCAACCACCTTGACCTTGAGATGATCGAATGGTTGGAAGACTATCTGAGCCGTGGCAACAAGACCCTCCTGATGGTTACTCACGACCGTTTCTTTCTCGACAGGGTGTGTAACATCATTCTGGAGTTAGACAACCGCACGATATATACCTACCGAGGTAACTACAGCTACTATCTGGAGAAGCATCAAGAGCGCATCGACAATACACGCGCAGAGATTGAACGAGCCAACAACCTGTATCGCAGAGAGTTGGAATGGATGCGCCGGATGCCTCAAGCACGTGGACACAAGGCACGCTATCGCGAGGAGGCATTCTACAAACTGGAAGAGAAAGCGCGCCAGCGGATAGAAGAGCGACAAGTACGGTTGAAGTCAAGGAATGTATATATAGGTTCTAAGATCTTTGAATGCCAGTATGTCTCTAAGTCATTTACCAATACAGACGGAGAAGAACTGTGCATCCTTAAGGATTTCTACTACAACTTCGCCCGGTTTGAAAAGATGGGCATTGTAGGTAATAACGGCACCGGGAAATCAACGTTTATAAAACTGCTGCTTGGCTTGGAGCCGCTCGACAGCGGTAAGTTCGATATCGGCGATACCGTACGCTTCGGCTATTTCTCACAGGAAGGACTGCGTTTCAACGAGGAGCAGAAGGTGATTGATGTCGTGCGCGACATAGCCGAATATATCGATATGGGAGGCGGGAAGCATCTCACCGCATCGCAGTTCCTTCAGCATTTCATGTTCACACCCGAGCAACAGCATAACTACGTGTATAAGCTCAGCGGAGGAGAGAAGAGAAAACTATACCTCTGTACGGTATTGATGAGGAACCCCAACTTCCTGGTATTAGACGAGCCTACCAACGATCTTGATATACAGACGCTGCAGATCCTCGAAGAGTATCTCATTGGTTTCCCCGGATGTGTCATCGTTATCAGCCACGACAGGTATTTCACCGACAAGGTGGTTGACCACCTACTTGTCTTCAAAGGTAATGGTGTCATTAAGGACTTCCCCGGAAACTACACGCTTTACCGGGAATGGCAGAAGTTGGAGAATGCCCATGACAAGGAAAACGACAAACAAAAGAAAGAGGATACCAACAAGGAGCGCAAAGCCGAAAGCCAAAAGAAGGAGGGTCCGCGCAGGATGACCTTCAAAGAGAAAATGGAGTTTGAGCGCCTTGAGAAAGAGATCACCCAACTGGAGGATGAGCAGAAACAGTTGGAGGAGGCACTGTGCAGCGGTCGTCTGTCGGTAGACGACCTGACACAGAAGAGCAAACGCCTGTATGAGATAAAGAATGAGATAGACGAAAAGAGCATGCGCTGGCTGGAGCTAAGTGAGATTGGTAATTGCTAAATTACGTTAATCCCCATGAAAAAACAAGAGCCCTACCCTCTTTTGTGAAAAATTATTTGTATTTTTGCAGCCGATTTAAATATCAAAACCCCATCGTTTCCATTTGGGAACGGATTTTCATCAAATATTTTCACATATTATTATATGTATAATAAAGAAGAATTATTATCAAAGGATATCTCCGCATTGGAGGATATTGCCAAAGAGCTTGGTGTCAAGATTGGTAAGAAGGATGATTTGGAGACTATCGTCTATGAGATATTAGACGAACAGGCTAAAGTAGAAGCCACCAAGAACCCCTTAGGCACTAAGCGCAAGAGAACACGCATTGCAAAGAAAGACAGTGACCGAGTATATAGTGTCAACGGTAAGGAAGGTGAGAACTTCGACGTGAAGAAAACCAAGAGTGCCGCTGAGCCCATCCCTCTTTTCAAAGAGATCAAGGCAGAGGCTGTAAAAGAAGAAGAGACACCTGTTGTTGAAGAAGAACCTGTAAAGACACCGAAACGCAGAGGTAGGAAATCAAAGGCTGAGTTAGCAGCCATGGAAGCAGCTGCAGCAAACGCTCAAGAAGAGATTGCTTCACCTGCAGAGACAGATATTCTGGTAGACGGGCAAGCAGAGAGCACTCCTGTGCAAGAGGAAGAAAAGAAAACCCGTAAGACTCGCGGCACGAAGAAAAAGGAAGAACCGGAAACAGCACCTGCACAAGATATTCCTGAGGAGTTGATAGCAGTACCCGAGGCTGGTTATGTACAGGATAATACTCCTGAATCAGAAGAGGCACCCGATAGCGACATGCTGGCCAGACTGCAGGAGAAAGTACAGGCTCACAATGAGAGCGTGGAGGAAGCGAAAGCAGAGAACGAAGTGGCATCAGATATCTGGGAAGGTGATCCTAATGATGGCACAGACTTCATTCCTGTTGTTGACCTTCCTATTGAGGACCAAGCTATTACCCCGAACTATGATATGTTCGACAATCCCACGACACCGGCAGCCCCTGCAGGTTATCAGAGTCAGGCACACGCACCACAACAGCAATACGACTTTGAGGATATCATCACTGCCAATGGCGTTTTGGAGATTATGCCCGACGGATACGGCTTCCTGCGTTCCAGTGATTTCAACTATCTTTCTTCTCCTGATGATGTCTATGTATCTGTCGCACAGATCAAGCGCTATGGCCTGAAAACCGGTGATGTAGTCAACTGTCATGTACGTCCGCCTCATGAAGGTGAGAAATACTTCCCACTGACAAGCATCGACATGATCGATGGTCGTCAACCGTCAGAGGTACGTGACCGCATACCATTCGAACATCTCACACCGTTGTTCCCTGATGAGAAATACACCTTGTGTGGAGACCGCGCAACCACTAATCTCAGCACCCGCATCGTAGACCTCTTCGCCCCTATCGGTAAAGGTCAGCGTGCACTGATCGTGGCTCAGCCCAAGACTGGTAAGACAATCTTAATGAAGGATATCGCCAATGCTATTGCAGCCAATCATCCCGAGGCATATCTGATGATGTTGCTGATTGACGAGCGTCCGGAGGAGGTTACCGACATGGCACGTACTGTCAATGCAGAGGTGATTGCCTCAACCTTCGACGAACCGGCAGAGCGTCATGTCAAGATTGCAGGTATCGTATTAGAGAAAGCTAAGCGTATGGTAGAGTGCGGACATGATGTAGTGATCTTCCTCGACTCTATTACCCGTCTGGCACGTGCTTACAACACTGTAGCCCCTGCCAGTGGAAAGGTACTCACCGGTGGTGTCGATGCCAATGCCTTACAGAAGCCTAAGCGTTTCTTTGGAGCCGCACGTAATATAGAAGGTGGCGGTTCACTGACGATCATCGCCACAGCCCTGATAGATACCGGTTCAAAGATGGACGAGGTAATCTTCGAGGAGTTCAAGGGAACGGGTAACATGGAGTTGCAGCTCGACCGCAGTCTGAGCAACAAGCGTATCTTCCCGGCAGTTAATCTTGTGGCATCAAGCACCCGTCGTGATGATCTGTTGCAAGACCGCACGACACTCGACCGTATGTGGATCCTGCGTAAGTATATTGCCGACATGAATCCTATCGAGGCGATGAACACCATCCACGACAGCATGCAACGTACGCAAAACAATGAGGAATTCTTACTGTCTATGAACTCATAGACAGTCAAGAAACCCCTTGATTAATACTTTTGTGATAAAATATTTGGTTGGCTACCAAATAATGTGTACCTTTGCAGTCGGTTTTCAGATACCAATAGGTATGCAATAAGCCTGGTTCCGTAGCTCAGTTGGATTAGAGCAACTGCCTTCTAAGCAGTAGGTCTTGGGTTCGAACCCCAACGGAATCACAAAAATTAAAGGTCTTGGAGATTAAAGTTTACTTTTACATCTTCGAGACTTTTAATCTTTATATAATGACTCGCGCCCAGCGTATGGGGTCGATTAAATCAACAACCAACGGAATCACAAAAAGGAATGGATCCTCCATTCCTTTTTATTTATCCATATTCACGAATTAAGCCTTTATATACTCAACTCATTGAGTACCGTGATCAGTCGCTTGTCAAATGGCTTGTCTGTCCGGATGCACTCGGTGAAGGGCACGAGCACCACCTCATTGTTTCTTACACCCACCATCACATTACGCTGTCCCTGCTTGATAGCCTCGATAGCTCCCACACCAGTCCGGGATGCCAGTATTCGGTCGCGTGCAGAGGGCACACCGCCACGCTGCAGATGTCCGAGAATAGAGACACGCACATCAAACTCGGGGAACTCCTTCTCTACACGGTCGGCATAATAGAGGGCACCACATTTCGGACTCTCTGACACGATGACGATACATGATTTCTTTGACTTACGGATACCACGCTCCATAAACTGAGCCAACTGGTCTACATCCGTCATCTCTTCAGGGATGATGGCTGCCTCAGCGCCACAGGCAATAGCAGAGTTCTGAGCCAGGAAACCGGCATCGCGACCCATCACCTCCACAAAGAAGATACGCTCATGTGAATTAGCCGTGTCACGGATTCTGTCTACACACTCCATGATTGTGTTCAACGTGGTGTCATAACCGATCGTGGAATCAGTGCCATAGAGGTCATTATCGATTGTGCCGGGCAAACCGATCACAGGGAAGTCATACTCCATGCCGAAGTTGCGCGCACCGGTCAGAGAACCGTTACCACCGATGACAACAAGCGCATCGATCTCCTCTCTCACACATGTCTGATAAGCCTTCTCCATACCCTCGGGAGTCATAAACTCCTTTGAGCGTGCCGTCTTGAGGATCGTACCTCCACGTCCGATGATACCGCTGACATCCTCTGTCGTAAACGCCTTGACCTCGCCCTTGATAAGTCCGTCATAACCCCTATAGATACCTTTTACGTTAAAACCGTTGTAGATAGCAGCCCGGGTGACGGCGCGTATGGCCGCATTCATGCCCGGTGCATCACCACCAGATGTAAGAACACCAATCGTCTTTATCTTTGTCATATATTTCTGTTAATTATTTAATTACTTACGTATCACTTTAGCCCCAGGATATCTGTTGACATCAAACTTAAAGACCGAATCACTCACCCCGACCTTTATCTTCACGGCGGTCATCTTCACCGACACACCACTCTGCTTAGCCGTCATCTCTCGGAAATATCCTGTGTTCTTGTTGATCAGCATGACCGTCTGCTTGGGCATCTCCTTATCGAGAGGATTGGTGAAGGTTATCTCGTAGTAATCTCCCTTGGTCTTCATCTTGGCCGTCTTATACTCCTTGTCAAGATCCAAGTCAATATCGTACTCACTCTTTGGCTTTTTCTTCGGTTTGGAGATAGTCAGCGTGTCAACACCCTTAGAACTAAGTTTGTGTTTAAAATTCCACTCGGTCACGCCGTCGAAGCCAGACTCCGTCTTCATCTCTTTTCCCAAAACTTTCGCGGTCATCTGCATAAACGACTTCTCGTCCTTGCTATACATTTTCACGTCGATATTAAATTTACGAAGGCTATGCCTGAAGAGACCTTCATGTCAATCTCGATTCCTGCGGGATTACTCATCTTCTCATTACAAGTGGCAAGCACCTTTTTCACCTCCTGCGGTATCTGTGCCTGCATGCTGACACATAACTGCAAGAACAAAATCATCAATAAAAATCGAGTCCTTTTCATAACAGTAATTTTAAAAAATGTGTAATGCAAAGATAAATATTCTTTTTGAAATATGCAATAACAAACCGCAATTTAACATAGCATGAACAGCAGAGTGATTCAGCAGTTACAATCCTTCGTTAAATATACAACAAAAATACAAATTACAATATCCACGCACACCAATATTGACAATCTGTTACCAATTAACCCATTTTAACAACAAATCATTTCTGTAATTTCCAAGAATTAGTACTTTTGTAAAGGTAATTATTAGATATAAGGTAAAATGATTTGGAATCAGAGTATTGAGTGCATGGATCGCGAGCAGCTTCGCGAGATCCAGAGCAGACGATTGGTGAAGATGGCTGAATATGTCTATCACAACACCCCCTTCTACAGAAGGAAGTTTCAGGAGATGGGACTGGAGCCCGGTGATATCAAGAGTATCGATGATATCGTAAAACTGCCGTTTACCAATAAGTTGGATCTGCGCGACAACTATCCTTTCGGACTGGCTGCCGTGCCGATGAGTCAGATCGTACGTATTCACGCCTCATCGGGAACCACCGGAAAGCCCGTCGTGGTATTACACACCCGTAAGGATATCGCTATGTGGGCAGAGGCCATCTCCCGCGCACTCACTGCCTATGGGGCAACAAAAGAGGATGTATTCCAGATATCATACGGCTACGGACTGTTTACCGGAGGACTGGGTGCTCACGACGGAGCCACCAATATCGGGGCCTCTGTGATTCCGATGTCATCAGGAAACACGCAGAAGCAGATCACCCTGATGCACGACTTCGGGGCAACCGTTCTCTGTTGTACACCATCGTATGCGATGTTCCTCAGTGAAGCCATCCGTGAGAGTCCTTGGCCACGCGAGGAGTTTAAGTTAAAGATAGGTGCCTTCGGCGCTGAGCCATGGACGGAGAAGATGCGCAAGAAACTGGAGGAGACCATGGGCATCAAGGCATACGATCTCTACGGACTGAGTGAGATAGCAGGCCCCGGCGTGGGTTATGAGTGTGAGTGTCAGGATGGTACACACCTCAATGAAGACTATTTCTATCCGGAGATCCTCGATCCGAATACCGGAGAACCGCTGCCGGAAGGAACACTCGGAGAACTCACCTTCACACATCTCACCAAAGAGGGAATGCCATTGCTGCGCTATCGTACGCACGACCTTACCGCCCTGCATTACGAGAAATGCGCCTGCGGACGTACCCTCGTAAGGATGGACCGTATCCTCGGGCGCTGCGATGACATGCTCATCATCCGCGGCGTGAACGTCTTCCCCTCACAGATAGAGGATGTCATCTTGAAACAGAAGGAGTTCGAGCCCCACTTCCTCTTGACGGTTGACCGTGTGAACAACACCGATACCTCAGAGTTGAAGGTTGAGGTGAAGGAAGAGTATTTCTCTGATGACATGTCCACGATGGTTGGCTTGCAAAAGAAGTTAGAGGGTGAACTGCGTAGTGTCATCGGTTTGGGCTTCAAGGTAAGACTGGTAGAGCCTAAGGGTATCGAGCGCTCCACCGGAAAGGCCAAGCGAGTGATCGACAACAGACAGATTTAATTGAGAATTGAGAATTGAAAATTATCAGAGCAGCGAGAGCAGAGTCAAGCTTGCTTGGACTATGCCGAACTGACGAACGAGCGAGAGCAGAGCATGCTTGCATAAGCCATGCCGAGCGAGGAGGAAGAAGACGAAGTCAGTCGCGAATGATAATCGCCAAAGGCAATTGATAATGAAAAATAAATAATAATTAATATGAAAGCAAAACAATTATCCGTGTTTCTGGAGAATAAGTCGGGCCGACTGACAGAGGTGACCGAGGCTTTGGGTGCTGCCGGTGTGAACCTCTCGGCCATGAGCATAGCCGACAACAGCGATTTCGGTATCCTGCGCTGTGTGGTCTCCGATCCTGACAAGGCCTATAAAGTGTTGAAAGAGCAGCACTTTGCCGTGAAGATCACCGACGTGATCGGCTTTACCTGTCCGAACACCGCCGGATCACTGGCTATCGTGTTACGTCACCTGTCTGAAAACGGTATCTTCATCGAGTATATGTACTCGTTTGCCAACGGTGACGTGGCCAACGTAGTCATCCGTCCGACCGACCTTGATGCCTGCGACAAGATACTCACCGATTTCAAGGTTGACCTCCTGGCAGCCAGCAATCTGTATCAACTGTAACGGCCTTAGCAAATAATCTCAAATGCCATAGCTATTACCGCAGTGAGCAAGAGCCATTACTGACGAGAGTCCTAAGTACTAAAACTGATAGTTTTATGTACTAAGACTGAGAGTTTTATGTACTAAGACTGAGAGTTTTATGTACTAAGACTGAGAGT
>CADBSW010000185.1 GCA_902797505.1 uncultured Prevotellaceae bacterium
AAAAACGGGGGCTCACGCCCCCGCCTATGCTCTGATGCCCTTACAGGGCTCACACCCTCATTATGAAGAATATGTAATAATAGTGAGAGATCCCGGGTCAAGCCCGCGATGAGGGGGGCAAGTCCACGATGAGAAAGCGGGGACAGGCACCCTCTGCGGGCAGAGCCAGTCCCCGAGTGACTCCCTCCCTTGGGAGGGGCTTCACTATCAATTTTCAATTGTCTCTCTGCTTGGTGCCCATACGAGCCTCTACAACATTAATGACGTAGTCGCCAAGCTTCTCGCACTCATTGATAATATCCATATAGATAGTGCCGATGCCGTAGGTATATTCGTGGTTGTTCACATCAGCATAGTTCTGACTCTTCAGTTGATCACGGAAGTTGTTGATCTCATTCTCGATGTTGAACGAACGGTTTACATTGAAGTTCTCCTTACGGCCACCCATCAGGTTGTTCATCTGTGAGAGGGCATCGTCGGTAAGCTGCATCATCTGGTGCATGTGTGTATATTGCTTGTCGGTGAAGTGCTCTTGTGCGTTCTGCACCTTGCGTGAGATGGTGCGCGCCATGTTGAAGCAAGAGTCACCGATACTCTCCAGTTCACTGATCTCACGGAGCATTGCGCGGATCTTTGCTTTCGTATCATCACTCAGATGGGCATCACTCACCTGATCCAGGTATTTGGCGATCTCTATCTCCATATTGTCAGAGATGCCCTCGTACTTCTCTATACGGGTGTAGATCTTGGCGAATTTTTGTTTGTCTTTCTCCACTAACAACTCCTGCACCATACCGAACATACGCTGCATACGGTTGGAGAACGACTGTATCTCTTTCTGTGCCTCGAGCACGGAGAGCTCCGGGGTCTTCATGAAACCAGCTGTAATGAAGTGCAGACGGAAGTCCTCTTCCTCGTCGGCTTTCTTTCCCTTGATCACCCAGCATACGAAACGCTCAATCTGTGGGATGAACCAGATCAAGATGAAGGTGTTGGCCACATTAAAGCAGGTATGGAAGGCTGCCAATACGAACGACAGTTTGGCGGCGTTGCCCAAGAATGCCTCTGTGGTGGCGTTCTCCTTGGTCATCGTGATATCATATCCCACCATGCCACATACCATATCCACGAACGGACGGAAGATGAAGAGAATCCAGAACACACCGAAGAGGTTGAAGAACAGGTGGGCCAGTGCGGCGCGCCTTGCCTGTGTGTTGGCCGACATGGCGGCAAGGTTAGAGGTGACGGTGGTGCCGATATTCTCACCCATCACCAGTGCGATACCCTGATAGATAGGCAGCACACCGCTTGAGCAGAGAATCATCGTGATAGCCATCACGGCTGCCGACGACTGCACGCAGAAGGTCAGCACACCACCCAGCAAAAGGAATATCAGTGTGGTGGAGAAGGAGTTGGGATCGAAAGATGCGAAGAAGTCGAGCACGGACTGCTGCTCACCTAAGTGCATGTCGACACCTGTCTGACGGAGTGTTCCCAAACCGAGGAACATGAAGGAGATACCAAAGAGGAAATCTCCGATGAAACGCCGTCTCTTATAATAAATAAGGATAATACCGAGGAAGAATGCCGGATACACGAACTCTGTGATGTTGAAAGAGAATCCGGCCGACATGATCCATGCTGTGAGTGTCGTTCCGATGTTGGCACCCATGATGACAGAGATAGCCTGTGCTAAGGTAAGCAGTCCGGCGTTAACGAAAGAAACCGTCATCAAGGTGGTAGCGGTAGAGCTCTGTACGGCTGCGGTCACAAACATACCTGTGAGCATGCCGGTAAAGCGGTTGGTCGTCATGGCGCCCAGCATGTGTCGCAACTGAGGTCCTGCCATCTTCTGAAGGGCTTCACTCATCGATTTCATACCGAACATCAGCAAGGCGAGTGATCCCAGTAGTTTAAAAAGTATCAAAATTGACATATTAGTAAAGTATTATTCCTTTTTTATTTTGAGATACAACGTATTTTTATTATCTTTACGCACGAATTTTTTACAAACATTTAATCAATTACTAACAGCATGATAGAAATTCGCTGCAAAAATAATAAAAAAACTCAGAAATTCCCAACAGGAACGACACTTTCTGAGATTTTTAAGTCATTTAATCTTGAAATGCCGTATGGACCCACCAGTGCGAAGGTCAATAACAGGGTCGTGGGCATGCATTACTGTTGTTATCATGACAAGACGGTGGAGTTCCTCGGACTGCCCGATCCCTCTGCCATGCGCTGTTATACCCGTACGCTCTTCATGGTGCTCTGCAAGGCGGTGAAGGATCTGTTTCCTGAAGGCAGTGTGGTGATCGATATCCCCGTGAGCAACGGATATTTCTGTGATATGAAGATCGGTCGTCCCATCTCTTCCTTCGATGTGGACAAGTTGCGCAATAGGATGCAGGAGATCATTGATGCCGGTCTGCCCTTCACCCGTCATGAGTGTACCACCGAGGAGGCCATCGAGATGTTCCGTAAGTTGGGCGCCAACTCGAAGATCCGTTTGTTGGAGACGCTCGGACAGATGTACACCACCTATTATGAACTGGATGGCTATATCGATTATTACTACGGTTCGCTGCTGACGAATACCAGTCAGTTGTATCTCTTCGGCTTGGAGAAATACTACGATGGTGTACTGCTGCGCATCCCTTCTACGAAGAATCCGGCAGAGTTAGGTGAGATGATCCGTCAGGATAAGATGTTTGAGATCTTCCAGGAACATCACCGTTGGCAGGATATTCTGGGTATAGGTACGGTAGGTGCTATGAACGAGGCTGTTTCAAAGGGTGGCTCTACGCAGCTTATTAATGTCAGCGAGGCCCTGCAGGAGAAGAAGATCTCGCGTATCGCTGAGGATATTGCCAGCAGAGAGGGTGTCAGGATGGTGCTGATAGCCGGTCCTTCATCTTCTGGCAAGACCACTTTCTGTAAACGACTGTCTATCCAGTTGATCACCTGTGGTATCAAACCGGTGATGATATCGCTCGACGACTATTTCGTAGACCGTACGGAGACGCCTCGTGATGAGAAGGGTGATTACGACTATGAGCACCTGCATGCGCTGAACATCCCCTTGCTGAATGAACACCTGCAGAAGTTGTTTGCCGGTGAAAAGGTACAACTGCCGCGCTACGACTTCCATACCGGGCGCAGCATGAGCGACGGACATGTCCTGCAGTTGGGAGAGAAGGATATGCTCGTGGTGGAGGGTATCCACGCGCTGAATCCTGAGTTGACTGAGCAGATTCCCGCGAAGATGAAATATAAGGTATATGCCTCGGCGCTGACCACCATCCTGCTGGATACACATAATTATATACCTACTACCGACAACCGGTTGCTACGCCGTATTATCCGTGATTACAAATACCGCGGTTGCAGTGCGCAGGATACCATCCGTCGCTGGCCCAGCGTGCGTGCCGGTGAGAACAAGTGGATCTTCCCATTCCAGGAGAATGCCGATGCGATGTTCAACACTGCCATGCTCTTTGAGTTGGCTGTAATACGCGGTCAGGCTATACCGATCCTTGAGGAGGTGCCGGAAAGCTGTCCGGAGTATACCGAGGCCTATCGCCTGCTCAAGTTCTTGAAGTATATCAAACCGATTGCCGACAAAGAGATTCCGCCCACCTCCCTCCTACGCGAGTTCCTTGGCGGCAGTTCGTTCGTATATTAAATATGGTGATTCAAGTTTATTCGCTGAAGCTCATCAGCAAGATATTCGTATTCTCTCTACTTCCTTGTAGTTAAGAAGTTAAAGAAGTTATCGCTTCGCTCGTCCTGCGGACAGAAGTTAAGCCATTACCTTATTGATAATATCGACTATCACTTTGCATATGGCTTAACTTCTTTAACTACTGACTTCTTAACTACTTCAGAAAGTTGAATATGGTGACAAAATAGAGAAAGCGGGTGAGTGCCCGCTTTCTTTTTTCCCTTTTAAGAAGATTTATTCAAAAAGATTTTGCGGTTTGGATAATATTTGCCAACTTTGCACCCGATTATTCATTATATCATGCTTAAGCGATTAATTATCAATTAAAGATCACTAACTTATGGCAGAAAAATTGGAAGTAAAAGAGTTGGACCAAGTCGTTGTCCGCTTTTCCGGTGATTCCGGCGACGGTATGCAGTTGGCTGGAAACATTTTCTCTACTGTATCTGCAACTGTAGGTAAC
>CADBSW010000186.1 GCA_902797505.1 uncultured Prevotellaceae bacterium
GCATGCACCTGGCAAGTGCAACGCTGCCATGATGAAAGTTCTGGAAGAACACTCTACTGACCGAAGCAGTGATGAGGAGTCCACCACGTCTGTAGATCCGCGTTGGGAAAAATTAAAGAATATAAAGTTTTAAAATTTAAAAAGTAATAAAGAAATGGCACATCCTAAAAGAAGACAGTCGAAGACTCGTACAGCTAAGAGAAGAACTCATGATAAGGCAGTAGCTCCTACATTGGCAATCTGTCCTAACTGCGGTGCTTACCACATCTACCATACGGTATGTCCGACTTGCGGTTACTATCGTGGTAAGATTGCTATCGTTATCGACGAAGTGGCTGAATAATGGATAAAATCAACGCAATAATCACTGGTATTGGTGGCTATGTTCCCGACTATATCCTCGATAACGAGGAGTTGTCGCGGATGGTAGACACCAATGACGAGTGGATTATGTCGCGTGTCGGCATTAAGGAACGTCGAATACTGACTGAAGAGGGTCTGGGCACCAGTTATATGGCCCGCAAGGCCGCCAAGGAGCTGTTGGCCAAGACCATGGTTGACCCTGATACTATTGACGCGCTGATTGTAGCGACGAGTACGGCAGACTATCAGTTCCCCTCCACGGCAAGTATTGTCTTGGGTAAGTTAGGACTGAAGAATGCCTTTGCTTTTGATTTCTGGGGTGCTTGCTGCGGATTTCTCTATTCGATGGACGTGGCAGCGTCGATGATCCAGAGCGGTCGCTATAAGCGGATTATCGTGATCGGTGCAGACAAGATGTCGTCGGTGGTCGACTATACCGATCGTCAGACATGTGCATTGTTTGGTGACGGAGCGGCAGCCGTACTCGTTGAAGGCACGACAGAGGAGAATATCGGTGTGATAGAGTCATACTTCCGCGCTGATGGCAAAGGTCTGCCTTTCCTCCACAAGAAAGCCGGTGGTAGTGTTTGTCCCGCCAATCATTTCACGGTAGACCATCGTCTGCACTACCTCTATCAGGAGGGCCGTACGGTGTTCCGTTATGCCGTGACCAGTATGAGCGATGATTGTGCCTTGATAGCAGAGCATAACGGTTTGACGAAAGACAATATCCGTTATGTCATCCCCCATCAGGCCAATATCCGTATTATCGAGGCCGTTGCCAAGCGCCTGGAGTTGCCCATGGAGAAGGTGATGCTCAATATCGAGCATTTCGGAAATACCAGTGCGGCAACCATTCCTCTGGCCCTTTGGGAGTATGAACCACAGTTGAAGAAGGGTGACAACCTGATACTGACTGCTTTCGGAGCCGGTTTCGTACATGGCGCTTCCTATTATAAGTGGGCATACGACGGAGATAAGTATTCCGCACCTGTGAAATAATAGACAGTAACAATATGAAAAGCGCGCCTTATACTGAATAGGGTGCGTTTTTTAATAAGAAACAGATAATCATGCATAAGGCTGGATTTGTAAATATCGTGGGAAATCCCAATGTGGGGAAGTCGACACTGATGAACCAACTGGTGGGTGAGCGCATCTCCATCGCGACGTTCAAGGCGCAGACCACCCGTCACCGTATCATGGGTATCGTCAATACTGACGAGATGCAGATCGTCTTCTCCGACACACCGGGTGTGCTCAAGCCGAACTATAAGTTGCAGGAGTCGATGCTGGCCTTCTCTGAGAGTGCCCTTACCGATGCCGATGTGCTCTTGTACGTCACCGACGTGGTGGAGAACCCCGAGAAGAACCTCGACTTCCTGGAGAAGGTGCAGAAGATGACTATCCCCGTGATCCTGCTGATCAACAAGATCGATGAGAGTAGTCAGGAGCAGTTGGGCAACCTGGTGGAGAAATGGCACACGTTGCTTCCCAATGCGGAGATCCTGCCTATCTCTGCGAAGAATAAGTTTGGTGTGGATATCCTGCTGAAGAGAATCAAGGACCTGCTGCCCGACAGTCCTCCTTACTTTGATAAGGAGCAGTTGACCGATAAGCCGGCACGTTTCTTTGTCAGTGAGATTATCCGTGAGAAGATCCTGCTCTATTACGACAAGGAGATCCCCTATTCCGTAGAGGTGGTCGTAGAGAGTTTCAAGGAGAAAGAGAAGAGCATCCATATCCGGGTGGTTATCTATGTAGAGCGTGACTCACAGAAAGGTATTATCATCGGTCATCAGGGCGTGGCCCTTAAAAAGGTGGGTGCTGAGTCGCGTAAGGCATTGGAGCGTTTCTTCGGAAAGTCGATCTTCTTAGAGACCTACGTAAAGGTGGACAAGGATTGGCGGAGCAGTAAGAAAGAGTTAGAGAATTTCGGTTATTACCCAGAATAAAGAAAGATTTAGACGCATGGCAAATTTAGTAGCGATCGTTGGAAGGCCCAACGTAGGAAAATCGACATTGTTCAATCGCCTGACACAGTCACGGCGTGCAATCGTGAGTGAGCAGGCTGGCACCACACGCGACCGTCAATACGGAAAATGCGAGTGGTGTGGCAAAGAGTTTTCTGTCGTTGACACCGGTGGATGGGTCGTCAACAGTGATGACATCTTTGAGGATGCCATCCGCAAGCAGGTGCTTATCGCTACTGAGGAAGCCGATCTGCTGTTGTTCCTGGTGGATACCGCCAGTGGACTGACCGACTGGGATGAGGATGTGGCAAAGATCCTGCGCCGCTCAAACCTCCCTGTTATCCTTGTTGCCAACAAGGTGGATAACAACGATCAGCAATACGATGCGATGGAGTTTTACAAACTGGGACTTGGAGAACCCCAGTGTATCAGTGCCGCCACAGGTAGTGGAACAGGTGATTTGCTTGATCTGGTGCTTGAGAAACTGAAAGACGCCAAGTCGGAGGAGGTCATCGATGAGAACACGCCGCGTTTTGCTGTTGTCGGTCGTCCTAATGCGGGCAAGAGCAGTCTGATCAATGCCTTTATCGGTGAGGACCGCCATATCGTGACCGATATTGCCGGCACTACCCGTGACAGTATCTACACCAAATATGATAAGTTCGGCTTTGACTTCTATCTGGTAGACACCGCAGGAATACGCAGGAAGAACAAGGTGACGGAGGATCTGGAGTTTTATAGTGTCATGCGCTCTATCCGTGCCATCGAGAACTCTGATGTGTGTATTCTGATGCTCGACGCTACGAGAGGTATCGAGACACAGGATATGAACATCTTCCAGTTGATCCAGCGTAACCAGAAGTCACTGGTGGTTGTCGTGAACAAGTGGGACTTGGTGGAGGATAAGAGTCAGGTGGTGGTCAAGACCTTCGAGAATGCTATCCGTCAGCGTATGGCTCCGTTTACAGATTTCCCGATCATCTTCGCGTCAGCGCTTACCAAGCAACGTATCTTCAAGGTCTTGGAGACAGCCAAGCAGGTATACCTGAATCGTAAGATGAGGATAGGCACTACTAAGCTCAATGAGGTGATGCTGCCTATTATCGAGGCTACACCGCCACCATCGGTAAAGGGTAAGTATATCAAGATCAAATACTGCAATCAGGTTCCTGATACGCAGATCCCCACCTTCGTCTTCTATGCCAATCTGCCGCAGTATGTGAAGGAGCCCTATAAGCGATTCTTGGAGAATAAGATCCGTGAAAGGTGGTCGCTTAATGGTTGTCCGATCAATATCTTTGTCCGTCAGAAATAATTCCAAAGGTAAGGGTTTATGAGACGCATGCTGATCATAGCGACATGTTGCGTTCTTCTCTCCATCGCTTCTTGCATGAATGAGAAGAAGGTCGACTTTGCCGCTGCCAATACGGCGAAGACCTACTACGACCATCTGATCAACGGCCGCTATGAGCAGTTTGTTGACGGAATGGACTTCCCTGAGCAGATTCCCGGGGGATATCGTGAGCAGTTGGTGCTCAATGCGAAGATGTTTGTCGAGGAGCAGCAGGAGATGCACAAAGGACTTTCCGACGTGCGTGTCGTCAACTGTGTCAACGACAGCACAAACAAAGGGGCTCATGCCTATCTGCTTCTGGTCTTCAAAGATTCAGTCATGGAAGAGATCGTCGTGCCGATGGTGAAGCGCGACGGTCAGTGGTTCATGAAATAACACTTGCTTATTTCTGGTGGTGAATCTCTTCATCTCTGACTTTCTTAAAGAGGTCGGAGGCGAAGATGAAATCATTCAGTTTCTTGTTCGATGAGGTAAGGATCTCATCTTTGTTACCTGTCCATGCGGCTTCGCCTTCATGGATGAAGATGATATTCTCACCGATACCCATCACGGAGTTCATGTCGTGCGTATTAATGATCGTCGTCGTCTGATACTCCTGGGTAATACTGTGGAGCAGATCGTCAATCACCAAGGATGTCTTGGGGTCAAGACCGGAGTTGGGCTCGTCGCAGAAGAGATAACGGGGATTCAGTGAGATGGCTCTTGCGATGGCCACGCGTTTCTGCATACCGCCCGATATCTCACCGGGATATTTGTTCTGTGCATCCAACAGATTAACACGGTCGAGACAATCCTGTGCCCGCTTTGTACGTTCACGAAGATTCATGGTAGAGAACATGTCCAGTGGGAACATCACATTCTCCAACACACTCATAGAGTCGAATAGGGCAGCACTCTGAAAGATCATGCCCATCTCGCGTCGCAGCATCACCTTCTCAGTCTTGCTCATTGCCACGAAGTCACGATCATCGTATAACACTTGTCCGCTGGTAGGCTCCAACAATCCCACGATGTTCTTCATCAACACCGTCTTGCCCGATCCACTCTGACCGATAATCAGATTGGTCTTGCCGTTCTCAAAGACTGCGTTGATATCTTTCAACACATCCTTATCCTCAAATGACTTATATAGGTGCTTGATCTCGATCATGACAGTAATTGGGTTAAGAAGACATCAGAGAACAAAATCAACACACTGCTGGTCACCACAGCGGAAGTGCTGGCCTCACCCACCTCAACAGAGCCTCCTTCTACCGTGTACCCACAATAACTGCTGACACTGGAGATAATAAAGGCAAAGAAAAGACTCTTGATGATACTCATCCAGAGGAACCAAGGCACGAAGGCATGCTGGATACCCAGGGTAAGGTCGTCGGGACTCATGATATGACCGATGTATGCGGTGGCATAGGCTCCTACGATACCCATGGCGGAAGAGAATATGACCAGGAAAGGCATCATCGTTACCATGGCGGTAATCTTAGGAAGAATCAGGTATTCGGCGGAGTTGACGCCCATGATCTCTAAGGCATCTATCTGCTGAGTGACACGCATGGATCCCAACTCTGAAGCGATATTGGACCCCACTTTTCCTGCAAGGATCAGACACATGATAGAAGAGGAGAACTCCAAGAGCATAATCTCTCGCGTGGTATATCCCGCTACCCAGCGTGGCATCCAAGGACTCTCGATGTTGATCTTCATCTGGATGCAGATGACAGCACCGATAAAGAAAGATATCAAAAGGACAATACCGATGGAGTCGACACCTAATGCCAACATCTCCTTGACGTACTTCTTGAAGAACATACGCATGCGCTCAGGACGGGAGAACACCCTGCCCATCAGTAATAAGTACTTTCCAAAGGTATTTAACCAGTTATATATAAACATCTTTCCTTTTTCAATTCCGAGTGCAAAAGTAACCAAAAATAATAAAAAACTGCAATAATAGGAATAGTTTTTTGATTCTTCACTATTATTCGCAAGAAAATTCGTAACTTTGCCCCATAAATAGAATGATTATGGATGAGAATATCATTATACCAGAGGTGGGGCAGGAGAGTAATCCCGTGCAGGAGCCTGTCTCTAATTCTATCCTTCGTGCAGAGGGACTGGTGAAGAGATATGGAAAACGAACAGTCGTCAACGATGTCTCTATCAATGTGCGTCAAGGAGAGATCGTGGGTCTTCTCGGTCCTAACGGAGCCGGTAAGACGACCTCCTTCTATATGACCACCGGACTGATTATCCCGAATGCCGGCCGGATCTATATCGATGATCATGAGATTACCGACTACCCGGTGTACAAACGTGCGCGTGCCGGTATCGGATATCTTCCTCAGGAGGCGAGCGTATTCCGCAAACTAAGTGTAGAGGATAATATCATGGCCGTCTTGGAGATGACCAACAAACCGCATGATTATCAGGTAGAGAAACTGGAGAGCCTGATCAAGGAATTTCGTCTGGAGAAGGTGCGTAAGAATAAAGGAGACCAGTTGTCGGGAGGTGAGCGCCGTAGAACGGAGATCGCCCGTTGTCTGGCTATCGATCCGAAGTTCATCATGCTCGATGAGCCGTTCGCCGGTGTCGACCCGATTGCCGTAGAGGATATCCAGCATATCGTATGGCAACTCAAGTACAAGAATATCGGTATTCTCATCACCGACCATAACGTGCAGGAGACATTGAGTATTACCGACCGTGCCTATCTGTTGTTCGAGGGTAAGATCCTCTTTAAGGGATCCCCTGAAGAACTGGCTGCCAACGAGATCGTCAGACAGAAATATCTGAGTACCAGTTTTGTGCTGAGGAAGAAAGACTTCCAGATGATCGACGAGGAACATCAGCGCAGAGCACGTGAAGAACAGGAGAAAGCGCAGGAAAACGGTTAAAAAAATGTATTTTTCCACATTATATAATGGAATTACAGAAATTATGCGTAATTTTGCACCCCAATTTAGATAAACATAATAAATAATTTAGTATAACAGATGAAAGTTACATTTGAGAATCCAGACAAAGTCAATGGTTTGATGACCTTGACTGTAGAAGAGTCAGATTACAAAGACAATGTCGAGAAGACGTTGAAAGATTATCGCAAGAGAGCGAATATTCCTGGTTTCCGTCCGGGTCAGGTGCCAATGGGCATGATCAAGCGCCAGTATGGAAATGTAGTAAAGGTTGATGAGATAAACAAACTGTTAGGACAGGAGATCTATAAGTATGTAAACGATAATAAGATCCAGATGCTGGGTGAGCCCCTTCCTTCTGAGCAGCAGGTAGAGGTTGACATTGAAGGTCCGGCTCCTTATACATTCGTATTCGATATCGCTGTTGCTCCAGAGTTCAAGATCGAGCTGACAGCCAAAGATAAGATTGACTATTATACCATTAATCCTTCTGATGAGACCATCGACCAGCAGGTGAAGATGTATGCTTCACGTCAGGGCCACTATGAGAAGCCCGAGACTTATCAGGATAATGACATCCTGAAAGGTGATCTGCGCGAGTTGAATGAGAATGGTGAGGTAAAAGAAGGTGGTATCACAGTAGAGGGTGCTTCTATGTTGCCCAACTACATCAAGGTAGAAGATCAGAAAGCTCTCTTCAATGGTGTGAAACTGGGTGACGTGATTACCTTCAATCCTCGTAAGGCTTATCCGGAGAGTGATGTAGAGGTTTCTTCTCTGTTGAAGATCACCAAGGATGAGGCTAAGGATATGAACTCTGATTTCAGCTATCAGATTACAGAGATCTCTCGCTTCGTTCCTGCAACCGTTGATCAGCAGTTGTTCGATGAGGTCTTTGGCGCAGGCAATGTGAAAGACGAGAAGGAGTTCCGTGAGAAGATTGCTGAGAGTCTGAAGGCTCAGTTCGCTCTTGACAGCGACTATAAGTTCTTGCTGGACGTTCGCAAGTACTGTGAGGATAAGGTGGGCACACTGACATTCCCTGAGGCACTCCTGAAGCGTGTTATGCAGAATAACAATAAAGACAAGGAGCCCGACTACGTAGAGAAGAACTTCGACATGAGCATCAAAGAACTCGCTTGGCACCTGATCAAGGAGCAGTTGGTTGAGGCTAACAATGTGAAGATCGATGATGACGACGTGAAGGAGGCTGCCAAAGAGGCTGCTCGCGCACAGTTCGCTCAGTATGGTATGACCAACGTACCCGATGAGTATCTTGAGAACTATGCTAACGACATGCTCAAGAAAAAGGAATATGTTGACAACCTCGTTGATCGCAGTATCGACCGTAAGCTCACAGAGGCGCTCAAGACAGTTGTTAAACTGAACAATAAAACCGTTACATTGGAAGAGTTTAATGAGATGATGAGAGGTTAAATCATTTTTTTTAGAAAAAAACCTCAATAATTTAGGGGTTATCAACTTTTTTTGTTATCTTTGTTGCTACAACGATTTTCAAAAGGTTGATAACCCTTTTTATGTAAGTATAATGAGTAAAGATTATGAATGACTTTAGAAAATATGCAACCAAGCATTTAGGCTTGAATGGTATGGTGTTGGACGATGTGATCAAGGCCCAGGCACAATATCTTAATCCTTATATCCTTGAGGAGCGACAACTGAACGTGACATAGATGGATGTGTTCTCACGTTTGATGATGGATCGTATCATCTTCCTCGGAACGGAGATTGATGACTATACGGCTAATACGTTGCAGGCACAACTCCTGTACCTCGATTTCTCGGAGCCCGATCGTGACATCACTATTTATATCAATAGTCCTGGTGGTAGTGTAGTGGCAGGTCTCGGTATCTACGACACGATGCAGTTTATCTCATCAAGTGTCTCTACCACCTGTACTGGTATGGCTGCCTCTATGGCTGCCGTGCTGCTGGTCAGTGGTGAAGAAGGCAAGCGCTATGCCCTGCCACATAGTAGGGTGATGATCCACCAGCCTTTAGGCGGCGTACAGGGTCAGGCTTCTGATATTGAGATTGAGGCAAGGGAAATTCAGAAATATAAGAAAGAACTTTATACCATCATATCAGAACATTCTCATACACCTTATGATAAGGTGTGGGCAGACTCTGACAGAAACTACTGGATGAATGCCGAGGAGGCCAAGGCTTACGGAATGATTGATGAGGTGTTGACAAAGAAGAAATGAAAAAGACGTGCAGTTTTTGCGGACGGGGAGAGAATGACGTCCGATTGTTGATTACAGGTATCAATGGCTATATCTGTGAAGATTGTGCCATGCAAGCACACGACATCGTTTTGTCTTCAGGTGTCCTGGGCAATACTGACAAGAAAAAAGGTGGCAAGAAATCCGAAGGGTTTAAGTTGAGTAAGGTGCCAAAGCCTGTTGAGATCAAAGATTATCTCGACCAGTACGTTATCGGACAAGATGAAGCCAAGCGTTTCTTGTCTGTGGCCGTATACAACCATTATAAGCGTTTGATGCAGACAGACGACCGCTCCGGTGTAGAGATTGAGAAGAGCAATATCATCATGGTGGGTAGTACAGGAACAGGTAAGACCTTGTTGGCCCGTACAATAGCCAAGCTCCTGGATGTTCCTTTCACCATCGTGGATGCTACCGTATTTACCGAAGCAGGTTATGTGGGCGAGGACGTGGAGAGTATCCTGAGCCGTCTGCTCCAGGTGGCTGACTATGATGTGGAAGCCGCTGAGCGTGGCATCGTCTTCATTGATGAGATTGATAAGATCGCGCGTAAGAGCGATAATCCGTCTATCACGCGTGACGTGAGCGGTGAGGGTGTGCAACAGGGTCTTTTGAAGCTGCTCGAGGGTAGTGTTGTCAATGTGCCGCCAAAGGGTGGAAGAAAACATCCTGATCAGGACTATGTACATGTAGACACGAAAGATATCCTGTTTATCTGCGGTGGTGCTTTCGACGGTATAGAACAGAAGATTGCCCATCGACTCAATATGCATGTAATCGGTTATAAGAATGTGCAGAATGTAAGGAAAATTGATAAGAATAATTTGATGCAATATATCCTTCCACAGGATTTGAAATCGTTCGGGTTAATACCTGAGATTATCGGTCGTCTGCCCGTCCTTACCTATCTTGATCCTCTTGATAAGGAGGCGCTGAGCAGGATCCTGGTGGAACCGAAGAATTCTATTGTTAAGCAATATATCAAGCTCTTTAAGATGGATGGTATCAAGTTGACCTTCCCTAAAGAGACATTAGAATATATCGTAGACCGTGCTGTTGAATATAAACTCGGAGCACGTGGATTAAGATCGATCGTGGAAGCGATCATGATGGATGCAATGTTTGAGATACCTTCAACTGACGTAAAGAAATTTGATGTTACGTTGGATTATGCCGAGAAACAACTTGACAAGGCTAATCTGCAACAGTTGAAAATAGCTTGATAACAGCTTAGTAAGATCATTAAAAAGGAGGAATGCTGATTTATGGCGAAGGAAATCAATCTTACCAAGATGCTGAAGGAGTATTTCGGCTTCGATAAGTTTAAGGGTGATCAGGAGGCGATTATCCGTAATGTTATCTCTGGCAACGATACCTTTGTGTTGATGCCTACTGGTGGCGGCAAGTCACTATGTTACCAGTTGCCATCGTTGTTGATGGAGGGTACGGCTATTGTCATCTCCCCATTGATTGCCCTGATGAAGAACCAGGTGGATGTTATCAATGGTATGAGCGACGAGGATGGGGTGGCCCATTACCTGAACTCATCCTTGAACAAGGCGGCAATCGATTTAGTGAAAGCCGATATCCAACGAGGGCGTACCAAACTGTTGTACGTCGCACCGGAGTCGTTGACCAAAGAGGAGTATGTCGACTTCCTCAAAACCTGTAAGATTTCCTTCTATGCCATCGATGAGGCTCACTGTATCTCTGAATGGGGGCACGACTTTCGTCCGGAGTATCGTCGTATCCGTCCAATCATGAATGAGATTGGCAAGGCACCTGTCATTGCCCTTACGGCAACGGCTACGGATAAGGTGCGTACAGATATCAAGAAGAGTCTCGGTATCCTCGACGCCAATGAGTTCAAGAGCTCGTTCAATCGTCCTAACCTCTATTACGAGGTGCGGTCAAAGACCAAGGATATCGATAAGCAGATCGTCAAATATATCCTGCAGAATCCTGGGAAGAGTGGTATTATCTACTGTCTCTCCCGTAAGAAAGTGGAAGAGTTGGCGGCCGTTCTTTGTGCCAACAATATCAAGGCAGCTCCTTACCATGCCGGATTGGACACACAGACACGTAGTACTACGCAGGATGATTTCCTGATGGAGCGTATCGACGTGATCGTGGCAACGATAGCCTTCGGTATGGGCATCGATAAACCCGACGTACGTTTTGTTATCCATTATGATATACCCAAGAGTCTTGAGGGGTATTATCAGGAGACAGGGCGTGCCGGTCGTGACGGTGGCGAAGGCAACTGTATCGCTTTCTATTCGTATAAGGACCTGCAGAAACTGGAGAAATTCATGGAGGGCAAACCGGTGGCTGAGCAGGATATCGGTCGACAGTTGTTGCAAGAGACGGCTGCCTATGCAGAGTCTTCCGTCTGTCGAAGAAGAATGCTGTTGCACTATTTCGGTGAGGAATATGACAAGGATAATTGCGGCAGTTGCGATAATTGTCTCCATCCAAAGACGAAGAAAGAGGCAGGCAAGGAACTGCTGATCGTACTGATGTCGATCATCGCGATAAAAGAAGATTTCCGTGCAGACTATGTCATCGACTTTGTGACGGGTAGGGCCACGGATGATATCGTTGCGCATAAGCACGACCAGTTGGAGGAGTTTGGCCTGGGTGAAGACCAAGAGCGCAAGATCTGGAATCCTGTTATTCGTCAGGCACTCATCGCCGGCTACCTGAAGAAGGAAGTGGAGAACTATGGTCTGCTGAAAGTCACTGCTGCCGGAAAACGGTTTATCAAGAATCCTACATCGTTTATGATCGTAGAGGATAATGAGTTTAACGACAGCGATGAGGACGAAGCTGCTGAGGGACAGGGCTCGGTACTCGATCCGACACTCTATGCCATGTTGAAGGATTTGCGCAGGAATGTGGCTAAGAAGCAAAACCTGCCTCCTTATGTCGTCTTTATGGATGCTTCCTTGGAGCAGATGGCCACGGTATATCCCGTTACCTTAGAAGAACTGCAGAATATCCAGGGTGTGGGTGCAGGCAAGGCCCGCAAATTCGGTAAGGCATTCATAGAGTTAATCAAGAAACACTGTGAAGAGAATGATATAGAGCGCCCTGCAGATCTTCGTGTACGAACAGTAGCGAAGAAGTCGATGCTGAAGGTGAAGATTATTCAGGGTATCGACCGTCAGGTGGCTCTGGATGATATCGCCAATGCGCAGGGATTGGACTTCCAGGAGTTGCTGGATGAGATAGAGGCCATCGTATACAGTGGCACGAAGATCAATATCGACTATTTCATCGAGGACGTGATGGACGATGATCATGTGGATGATATCTACGACTATTTCATGGATAGTGACTCGGATGATCTGGATATGGCCATGGATGAGTTAGGCAGTGACTATTCCGAGGAGGAGGTTCGTCTGGTGCGTATCAAGTTCATGAGTGAGATGGCTAACTGATCACCGTTATCGGCATTTATTAATATTTACCTTAAAAATGATAGTTGGATGAGAGTACGTTATTATGTAATGATGATATCATTGCTGATACTTTGTTGTACGGTATCGGCTCAGAATGCGCAAGATCGAAAAGGCGGTGTATACTACGCTTACCATGCACCCGATGATACGCTCACCGCTGTTCCCGCGGGTTTTAAACCATTCTACATCTCTCATTACGGAAGACACGGCTCTCGCTGGTTGCCATCCGACAGCCGTTATGAATGGGTAAATGCCCAATTCGCCGATGACACCAATCTTACCAAACTGGGAAAGAGTGTCAAGAAACGTCTGAAGAAAGTATGGAAGAATGCCCGTGGTAACGGGGGTAAACTGACACCATTGGGAGCTCAGCAGCATCGCGGTATCGCACAGAGGATGTATGCACATTATCCCGAGGTCTTTGCCAATCATCTTGCCGTGAAGGCACGTAGCAGTGTCTACGACCGTTGTGCCAAGAGTATGCAGGCTTTTTGTGAAGAACTGAAGCAACTGGTCAGTGATCCCACCATGCAACTAGAGACAATCACTGATTCCGCGGATATGGCGTGGATAGCGTATACCTCACCCGAGGTGAAAGCGATAGAGGCAAAGACAAAGCCTAAGGGATGGCTTACGGGTGACCGACTGGCAGGTGCTTTGTTTAAGGATCCCTCAAAGGTGGAGGATAAGGACAAACTATTGTCAGAGATACATACCATCGCTTCTGATATGCAGGATATCCCGTTGAAAATCCGTTTTGACGATGTGCTCACCACGGGTGAGTGGCGCTCTGTCTATGATCAGAATAATCTCAGGATGTGGACATGCAACGGGTTATGCCCCGATAACTACGGCGCGGCTGCACGTTCGGCCATCAATCTTTGGGAACGGATCGTAGAAGATGCCGATGAGGCCATCCGTCAGGGTGGAGTTGCTGCCCATCTGCGTTTCGGCCACGACACGAATCTTTATCGATTGCTCGCCTTGATGGGGGCAGAGTCATTGAGTGATGAGCGCACCGACCATATGGATGATGTATTGCCGATGGCAGCGAATCTGCAGATGATCTTCTTCACCAATGGCAAAGACGTTATCGTCAAGGTGCTTCACAATGAGAAGGAAGTGAAGTTAGGCCTTCGTTCCACCAAGGTTTATCTGAGATGGGAGGAGATGAAGAAGTTTGTCAATAACCGCATCATCGACTTTGAGAACCTACGACGTATTGAGGCTATCAACACGATGGTGGGAACTGACTATGCCGTGACGAAGACGGCAGGCCGCTATGGTAAGGGGTCTGAGGAGCACGGACAGACGATTCCTGCTGTCCTCGAACCCAACGGCATGAATTTCTGGACACCGCAGACGCAAGATACTGAACAGAAATGTGTGGCTCCCTATTATTATAAAGACACCAAACTGCAGGGATTCCGTAACAGTCATTGGCTGGTGGGAGGATGCACGCAGGATTACGGTTCGTTCACGCTCATGCCGTTGATGGACCTCCTGCGCCTGAAACCCGAGGAGAGAGCTTCACGGTTTAGTCACGACGATGAGATTTCGCATCCCGATTATTACTCGGTAATCCTGCCCGATGAACATCTCAAGGCAGAGATGACAGGACTCAGTCATAGCGCGATGTTCCGCTTTACTTACCAGAAGGATGGCAAGGCTTACTTCGTGATTAATCCCAACAGTGATGAGAAAGAGGGTTTCGTGGCGGTAGACACGGCAAGAAACTGCGTGTATGGCTACAACCCGGTGCATCGTATCTATCAGGGATGGGGCGAGAAGGCAGGATTCAAAGGTTGGTTTGTCGTCATTTTTGAGTTACCCATTGTCGAGTATGGTGTCAAGGATACCATAGCTTGGGTGGCCTTCGATGTGCAGGAAGGACAGGATCTGTTGGTCAAGGCGGGCAGCAGTTTCGTGGATCTGAAGGGAGCTATCAACAATATCAATGAGGAGATGCCTCACTGGGAGTTCTATGACACGCGTTGTAGGGTGGCCGAGACCTGGCAGAAAAAACTGAAGCGCATCATGGTGGATGGCGATGATGAGGCGGCTATCCGACAGTTTAACGGGGCTCTCTATCGCGCCGGTTTCCTGCCGCGTGCCTTCAGTGATAAGGATGGGCGATATCCGTCGTTTGCGGGAGGTGAGAAGGTCGTTCAGCACTCCCTCGGAAAGATCGGCGGAAAGTCTATCTACCAAAGAGTGTATATGGATTTCTCGATGTGGGACACCTTCCGTGCGCTCCATCCGCTGAATATCCTTATTGAGCCCACCACCAGTGCGATGCTGAACAGTCTGGTGCACATGTATGAGCAGGGTGGGTGGTTACCGATCTTCCCTTGTTGGAACAGTTATACGGCGGCGATGATCGGCGATCATTGTGTGGCAGCACTCTCTGATGCCATCGTCAAAGGGGTGAACAACCTGAATACGAAGAAGGCTTATGAGGCGATGCGCAAGAACGCCTTCGAGATGCCGGCAACGAAAGAGGAATACCGCAATGGCATGGGGCGCCGCGCACTCGACAGTTATCTGCAATATGGGTATATACCGATGGAAGACAGTGTGATGGAGGCATTCCACACCCATGAGCAGGTGAGTCGGACACTGGAATATGCTTATGATGACTTCGCCTTGGCCCAGGCCGCGAAGAAGTTGGGCATGGACGAGGATTACAAACTCCTGATGAAGAGGGCAGCCAACTGGCGTAATGTCATCAATCCACGTACTGGCTGGGCAGATGGCCGTTACCGCAATGGTAAGTGGTTGAATAACACCGATCAGGTAAACCGTGTGCCGTTTATCACCGAGGGGGCTACCTGCCATTATACGTGGTATGTGCCTCATGATCCCTATGGACTCATGGAGGTGATGGGAGGCAGGGAGCGATATGTAGCGCGCCTCGACTCGATGTTTACAGAGGGGTTGTATTGGCATGGCAACGAACCCTGTCATCAGGTGGCGTATATGTTCAATTATGCCGGTGAACCATGGCGCACACAGAAGTGGATACGGCATATTATGAAGACTGAATACATGGATGTGCCAGGCGGCTTGAGTGGAAATGATGATGCCGGACAGATGTCGGCATGGTATATCTTCTCGGCTTTAGGCTTCTATCCCGTATGTCCGGCCACGCCTTACTATATCATCGGCACACCGATGTTCCCCGTAGCCCGTATCGGAAACTTCTTTATTCAGGCAGAGAATGTTTCTGACGAAAACTGTTACATCCAGCAGGCTACGTGGAACGGAAAACCCTATACAAAGAACTATATCACCCACGAGATGATCAAGGGCGGAGGAATCCTGAAGTTTGTGATGGGCCCGAAGCCCAACAAGGAGTGGGGTAGTAGGCCCGAGGATTGTCCTCCTGATGTGATGCGGGTAGAGAAATAGTTATTACTATTGGTTAAATTGCTTTAATTAGGTATGTTTTTCTTAAAAAGGATTCCATATCTGCAAAATTATTGCTAAATTTGCACGCAATAAATTTTAACGTACTTATGGCATCATTTGTTGCAGACAGAATCGTAATGGACGGATTAACCTTTGATGACGTCCTCTTAATCCCAGCTTATTCAGAAGTACTTCCTAAGGAGGTAGAGTTGAAAACCAGGTTCTCCCGTAATATCAACCTGAATATTCCCTTTGTGACAGCAGCAATGGATACTGTTACAGAGAGTGCTATGGCTATCGCCATTGCTCGTGAGGGTGGTATCGGCGTGATTCACAAGAACATGTCCATTGAGGCTCAGGCCCGCGAGGTGGCCATCGTTAAGCGTGCAGAGAATGGTATGATATACGACCCTGTGACGATCCGTCGTGGAAGGACCGTGCAGGATGCACTTAACATGATGGCAGAATATCACATCGGTGGTATCCCTGTGGTCGACGAGGATAACTATCTGGTGGGAATCGTCACCAACCGTGACCTGCGTTTTGAGCGTCGCTTAGACAAGAAGATTGATGAGGTGATGACCAAGGAGAATCTTGTCACTACCCATCTGCAGACGGATTTGAATGCGGCCGCAGAGATCCTGCAGGAGAATAAGATCGAGAAACTGCCTGTTGTGGATAAGAACAACCATCTGGTAGGACTGATCACCTACAAGGATATCACTAAGGCAAAGGATAAGCCGATGGCATGCAAGGATGAGAAAGGTCGTCTGCGCGTGGCTGCCGGTGTGGGTGTGACGGTAGATACCTTCGACCGTATGCAGGCTTTGGTAGATGCCGGTGTCGACGCTATCGTCATTGATACGGCTCACGGACATTCTAAGTCGGTCATCGAGAAGGTGCACGAGGCAAAGAAGGCATTCCCGAATATCGATATCGTGGTAGGTAATGTAGCAACAGGTGAGGCTGCAAAGATGCTGGTAGAAAATGGTGCAGACTGTATTAAGGTCGGTATTGGTCCGGGTAGTATCTGCACGACACGTATCGTTGCCGGTGTCGGTGTTCCCCAGCTCAGTGCTGTCTATGATGTGGCCAGCGCGCTTAAGGGTACCGATATCCCGCTGATTGCAGATGGCGGTCTCCGTTACTCAGGCGACGTGGTGAAGGCTTTGGCTGCCGGAGGTCACTGCGTAATGATCGGTTCACTGGTTGCCGGAACAGAGGAGAGTCCTGGCGATACCATTATCTTCAACGGCCGTAAGTTTAAGAGCTATCGTGGTATGGGTTCTCTGGAGGCTATGGAGAATGGCTCAAAGGACCGTTATTTCCAGTCGGGCACAGCAGACGTGAAGAAGTTGGTTCCCGAGGGAATCGCCGGTCGCGTGCCTTACAAAGGAACACTGCAGGAGGTGATCTATCAGTTGACGGGTGGTCTGCGCTCTGGCATGGGCTATTGTGGTGCTGCTACCATCGAGGATCTGCATCATGCTAAGTTCACTCGCATCACCAATGCCGGTGTCTTGGAGAGTCATCCGCATGACATCTCTATCACCAGTGAGGCGCCCAACTACTCACGCCCCGAATAATTTTATTTTAGATCTATAGGCACTATAGGTACTATAGGCACTATAATTAATTATCACAATCAATGAAAAGAGTCACTATCTTTTTGGCAATCCTGCTGATGACGGCTGTGACAGCATTCGCACAGACCAACGATCCGGTGATCATGACGGTCAACGGGCAGCCTGTCTTGCGCTCGGAATTTGTATACTCTTATAACAAGAACAATTCCGAGGGAGTGATCGACAAGAAAACGGTTGAGGAGTATGTTGACCTGTTCGTCAATTACAAACTGAAGGTGATGGCAGCCCTCGACGCCCATCTGGATACGATGCGCTCATTCAAGCAGGAGTTTGCCACCTATCGTGATCAGCAGGTGAAACCTTCTTTCTTCTCTGAGAAGGATATGGAGGCAGAGGCCTTGAAGATATATAATAATACGAAGGAGGATATCGGTCCGAAGGGACTGGTAAACCTCTCGCATATCCTGATCAGACTCAGGCAGCAGGGTACTGCCCAGGAGCAGAACAGGGCGAAGCAACGTATTGACTCTATCTATAACGCCTTGAAGAACGGTGCTGATTTCGCGGAGTTGGCAAAGCGCGTGTCAGAGGATCCGGGCTCTGCCGCTAATGGCGGAAAACTGTCGTGGATACGTCCGAAACAGACGTTGAAGGAGTTTGAGGATGCAGCCTATGCCTTGAACAAGGGAGAGATCAGCGCACCGGTACTCTCACCAGTGGGCTATCATATTATCCTGATGCACGACCGTAAACAGCTGGAGCCGTTCGAAGAGTTGAAAGAGAGTATCTATAAGTTCATCGAGAATCGAGGACTCAAAGAGCAGATGATAGATGCGGCAGTTAATCAGGCGGCTAAGAATGCTAACATGTCTGCCGATGCTTTGCTGGAGAGACGTGCCGCTGAACTGTCTGCCAATGATTCTGATTTGAAGAATCTGATCCGCGAGTATCATGACGGACTGCTCTTGTATGAGATCAGTAACCGTATGGTATGGGAGAAGGCGGCTTCTGATGAGGCTGGGCTTGCGAGGTATTTCCAGGCAAACCGTAAGAACTATTCCTGGGAGCAGCCTCGTTATAAGGGCATCGCCTATAACACGAAGAATAAGAAAGATGTCAAGGCTGTGAAGAAATGCCTGAAGAAACTGCCTTTCGACCGTTGGGCAGAACAGTTGCGTACTACTTTCAACGGCGATTCCGTCATCCGCATCCGTGTGGTGAAAGGAATCTTCAAGGAGGGCGATAATAAACTGATTGATAAAAAGGTATTCAAGAAAAAGAATGTGGAGGTGCCTCCTGTGAAGGATTACCCCTATGAGGCTGTGTATGGCAAACTGCTGAAGAAAGGTCCGGAGACATACGATGATGTGCGTGGACAGGTGGTTGCCGACTATCAGGATCAGATGGAGAAAGAGTGGGTGGCATCCCTGCGCAGCCGTTACCCCGTGACGATCAATCAGGAAGTGGTGAAAACAGTTAATAAACAATGATATGAAGCGTAAAAGTCTTATCATCCTTCTATTCAGTGCTGTTGCCTTGATGGGCATCAGCATGAATGTTTATGGAATAAAGAATAATATAAAAGGAACAAAGCATCAGGGTGTCGCATCTACAACGAAAGACTCTGTGAAGGTGGAGGCGGCTCCCATCCATGAGGCCAGTGTTGTCGATGAGGTAATCTGGGTGGTGGGTGATGAGCCGATCCTGAAGTCGGATGTAGAGCAGATGCGCCTGCAGGGCGAGTCGGAGGGTATCAAATGGACGGGTGATCCCGACTGTAGTATCCCCGAGCAGATCGCCGTACAGAAACTGTTCCTGCACCAGGCTGCCATCGACAGTATAGAGGTGACGGAGAGCGAGATCTCTACAGCTGTCGACCAGCAGATCAACTACTGGATACAGTTGATCGGCAGTCGTGAGAAACTGGAGGAATATCGTAAGCAGTCGCTGACACAGATGCGCCAGGAGATGCACGATGATTTCCGTGACCGACAGATGACGGAGAAGATGCGTGAGAAATTGGTGGAGGATATCAATGTGACACCTGCCGAAGTGAGAAACTATTTCAAGAACCTGCCGGAAGACAGTATTCCTTTCGTGCCCACAGAGGTAGAGGTGTCTATCATCACACAGACGCCAAAGGTAACACAAGAGGAGATTAACCGTGTGAAAGACCAGTTGCGTGACTATACCGACCGTGTTACAAGAGGGGATATCACCTTCGCTACATTGGCTCGTCTGTATTCAGAAGATCCTGGAACAAGCAGACAGGGAGGTGAACTTGACTATACCGGTCGTGGTATGTTGGATCCTGCCTTTGCAAATGTGGCCTTCAACCTGACTGATCCGAAGAAGATCTCTAAGATTGTGGAGACAGAGTTTGGCTATCATATCATCCAGTTGATCGACAAACGAGGTGATAAAATCAAGTGCCGCCATATTCTTCTGAAACCGAATGTTACCGACGAGGCTATCGCTCAGGCACAGTCACGCCTGGATTCTATCGGTGATGATATCCGCGCGAAGAAGTTCGGCTTCGAGGAGGCTGCCATCTATGTCTCTGATGATAAAGACACCCGTAACAACCGTGGTGTGATGGCAAACACAGCAGAAGGTGCACGTACCTCAAAGTTCCGTATGCAGGATCTGCCTACAGAGGTGGCACGTGCCATTGAGGGACTCGAGGTTGACAGCGTGTCGAAAGCCTTCAAAATGATTAATAATAAGGGAAAGACTGTCTGTGCGATAGTTAAGCTGAATAGTCGTACACCCGGTCACCGTGCTACGATCACGGAAGATTTCCAGGTGATGAAGAATGTGGTGCTCGCAAAGAAGAAGGAGGAGTTCCTCAAAGACTGGGTAAAAAAGAAACTGAAGGATATCTATGTTCGGATGAACGATCGGTATAAGGATTGTAAGTTCGAATACGAGGGATGGGTAAAATGATTAATAAACAGAACATATACCGTTGGACTAACGGGCATAGGATCATGGTTTTAATGATTCTGTGCCTGTTTGGGATTTGTCTGGTTTCTTCGCATGAGCCACCGAGAAAGAAACGGGGCAACAGGAAGAAGGTGGATGAGCGCGTATATCTGATACATGCCGACAAACTGAGTTATGATCAGTATGGCGTACACCCTGATGCACAGGTCCTGAATGGAAGGGTGCAGTTCCGTCACAAAGGGGCGACAATGACCTGTGACAGTGCTTATTTCTTTGAGGCCAACAATGCCTTTCAGGCTTTCGGACATGTACGCATGCGACAGGGTGATACACTGACACTTGCCAGTGACTATGCTTTTTATGACGGTAATGACCAGATGGCAATGGCCCGTCGTAATGTAGTGTTGACACACCGCAAGACAAAACTCTATACCGACAGTCTTGATTTCGACCGTTTGTATAACCTGGGCTATTTCTTCGAAGGTGGTAAGATGGTGGACAAAGACAATGTCCTGACATCTGATTGGGGAGAGTACCATACAGAATCGCATGAGGCGATCTTCAATTATAATGTCCATCTGAAGAATCCAAAGTTTTTGTTGGTGACGGATACGTTGCATTACAACACTCATACGGCATTGGCACATATCGTAGGACCTTCGGAGATTACATCCGGAGAGAGTGTCATCCACACCTCTCAGGGATATTACGATACCAATACCGAAAAGTCACGGCTCTTTGGTCGCAGCACACTGGTGAACAAAGAGAAAGAACTCACCGGCGACAGCCTCTATCACGATGAGAAGACCGGTATCAGTGAGGGCTTCGGGAATGTGGTCTATAAGGATAAGGAAAATAAGAACCAACTGTTTTGCGACCACTTCTGGTATGACGAGAAGGTGGGTACGGCTTATGCCACGATCAAAGCCATGTTGGTGGATTATTCGCAGAAAGATACACTCTATATGCATGCCGATTCGCTGAAGATGTATACTCATAATATTGAGACCGACTCGGTGTGGCGAGAGATACATGGTTTTGATAAGGTACGTACCTATCGTATAGACTTGCAGGCCGTGTGCGACTCACTGGTATATAACACCAAAGACTCTTGTATGACCATGTATAAGGATCCCATCGCATGGAATGAGGGCAGGCAACTGTTGGGAGAGGTGATACATATCTTCATGAAAGACTCTACCATCGACAAAGCCCACGTGCAGGGACAGGCCATGTCTATCGAGATGGCTGATACAGTGGAACACTATAACCAGGTGTCATCCAAAGATATGTATGCCTACTTCGAGAAAGGGGAGATATACCGCAGTGATGCCGTGGGTAATGTACAGTCGGTCTTTTATCCCATCGATGACAAGGACAGTACTTTCATGGGAATGAACTACATTGAGACGGATGAGATGAAGATGTATCTGAAAGACCGACAACTGCAGAAGATATGGACAACGAAGGCTGACGCTACGTTCTATCCGATGACACAGATACCACCAGACCGATTGAAGTTACCTAAGTTTGCATGGTTCGACTATATCCGTCCGGTAGATAAACAGGATATCTTCAACTGGCGCGGCAAGGCGAGCGGGTCGGAACTGAAGGTAGTGGAGCGCCATACTGCTCCCCTTCAGACTTTGTCAAAGAATAAAGAGGTAGAACCACCTGTAGAGAAAAACGATGTTCAACCTGTTCAAAGTGAGGAAGCCAAGACGGTTTCACCATGATTATCTCTATGTTGACGAACGGAAAGAACGTCTCAGGGAGATAGAGGAGCGGGCACGGCGTGAGCTGGGCCTGCCATTGGAGGATAACAACGAAAGGAATAGCCATGAGTGATATTATTCAACTTTTGCCCGACTCCGTAGCCAACCAGATAGCGGCTGGTGAGGTAATCCAGCGACCGGCATCGGTCGTTAAGGAGATGGTGGAGAATGCTGTCGATGCCGGTGCAAAGACCATTCAGGTCATTATCGTGGATGCCGGACGTACCAGTATCGAGGTAATCGATGATGGTACGGGCATGTCGGATACCGATGCGCGTATGTCATTCGAACGGCATGCCACCTCCAAGATCCGTCAGGCAGAAGATCTCTTTGATCTTCACACCATGGGATTCCGCGGTGAGGCCCTGCCCAGTATCGCTGCTGTGGCACAGGTGCGACTGAAGACACGCACTGCTGCTGATGAGGTGGGTACAGAACTGTCGATAGCGGGCGGTAAGGTGTTGAGTCAACAGCCGGTGGCATGTCCCGTGGGAAGTCATTTCTATGTGGAGAACCTCTTCTATAACGTGCCGGCAAGAAGGAAATTCCTCAAGTCAAACGCTACCGAACTGAATAATATCCTCTCTACCTTTGAGAAGATCGTCCTGGTGAACCCGCAGGTGAACTTCACCCTTCATAGCAATGGGGTAGAGGTATTCAACCTTCGTACCTCGTCATTACGGCAGCGTATCATCAATGTGTTTGGCAAACGACTCAATCAAGATCTTCTCCCAGTGGAGGTGGAGACAACCGTCTGTAAGATATCGGGATTCATCGGCAAACCGGAAAGCGCCAAGAAGAAAGGTGCACAACAGTTTTTCTTCGTTAATGGACGTTATATGCGTCACCCGTATTTCCATAAGGCGGTCACAAATGCCTTCGAACGCCTGCTGCCGGGTGGTGAGCAAATCCCATATTTTATCTATTTCGAGGTACCTGCCGGGGATATCGACGTGAATATCCATCCCACCAAGACGGAGATCAAGTTTGAGAACGAACAGACTATCTGGCAGATTCTCTCTGCAGCCATCAAAGAGGCTTTGGGGAAATTCAACGATATACCGGCTATTATGTTTGATACGGAGGGGCGCCCAGATATCCCGGTGTTCGACCCCTCTGTGCGTACTGCTCCTGCACCACAGGTGCAATATGACCCGCAGTACAATCCTTTCCAGCAGTCGGGAGCACCCCGAAAAGAACAGGTTCCTAAAGACTGGCAACAGCTCTACGAGGGTTTGACCCCGCAGAAGACACCTGTCATGGGAGAATTGTTTGCGCCTGAAGAGCCCTCTGTGGCACCTTCTTTGGCAGAGGAGAAATCACCGGTACATTATCAGTATAAGGGCCGTTATGTGATGACAGCCGTGAAATCCGGTCTGATGATCATTGATCAGTATCGTGCGCACGTTCGTATTTTATATGAGGAGTATATGCGACAGATGCGAGAGAGGACGGCAACCGTCCAGAAAGTGCTGTTCCCGGAGTGGATACAACTGTCGTCAACACAGGAGAAGACGATGGAACAGATCATGCCGGCCATGGAACAGATAGGTTTCGAACTGACTAATCTGGGGAATGGTAGTTATGCGGTAGCTGGTGTGCCGGCAGGACTGGATGGTATTCAACCGACAACCCTGTTGCAACAGATGATTGCCTTCGCACAAGAGTCGGTGATGATGACTGATGAGGATATCTACCATACACTGGCCCTGTCCTTGGCACGTCATGCAGCTATTCCACGGGGACAGGTGCTCAGCAATCAGGAGATGGAGGATCTTGTCAATGGTCTCTTCGCATGTTCTAATGTCAACTATACCCCTGATGGCAAGAAAATCCTCGGCATCCTCCCCCAATCCGAAATAGAATCACTGGTATAATCTATTGGTACTATTGGTACTATAGCTACTATAGTTACTATCGCTACTATTCACCCCCTAAATCCACTTTTTTTAATTAAAAACAAAAAAAGTTCGAAAAATATTTGGTGGTTTAAAATAAAGTCCGTACCTTTGCATCGCTTTTAAAAACAAGGGCGTTTAGCTCAGCTGGTTTAGAGCATCTGCCTTACAAGCAGAGGGTCGGCGGTTCGAATCCGTCAACGCCCAC
>CADBSW010000187.1 GCA_902797505.1 uncultured Prevotellaceae bacterium
CAAACAGGTCCTCGCACCGCCATAGGCGCCGTGTTCAATCGTTGGATTTCTTAGCTGCATCTTTCGCTATTGCAGCAAATATATGAACATTATAAAAAATAAATAATATAATAATGAAAGCAGTACAGATAACCGCCCAGGAACAGATGGCGGTAGTAGAGATAGCAAAACCTGAGATCATGAATGATGAGGTGTTGCTGAAAATCGATTATGTAGGATTCTGTGGATCCGACCTCAATACCTTCTTGGGTAGAAACACGATGGTGAATATGCCGGTGATCCCCGGTCATGAGGTAAGTGCCACGATAGCAGCGGTGGGCAGTGATGTGCCGGAAAGTTTGAAGGTAGGCATGCACGTGACAGTGGATCCTTACAGCAACTGCGGCAAGTGTGCCTCTTGTCTGCGTGAGCGTGCTAATGCCTGTGAGCACAACCAGACACTCGGCGTACAGCGTGACGGAGCGATGCGTGAGTATTTCGCCATGCCTTGGCAGAAGATTATTCCTGCAGAGGGTCTGGAGCAACAGGAGATTGCTCTGATAGAGCCGATGAGTGTGGGCTTCCATGCTGTGAACCGTGCCGAAGTAACCGATATCGACCGGGTGTTGGTCATCGGTTGTGGTATGATCGGTATGGGTGCTATCGTAAGAGCACATATGCGCGGAGCAACTGTCATCGCCGTAGATCTCGATGATGAGAAACTGGCTTTGGCTCAGCAGATGGGTGCTCATTATGTGGTGAACACCGCCAAGGAGGACCTGCATAGTAAGTTGCAGGAGATTACCAACGGACTGGGTCCCGACGTGGTGATCGAGGCTGTGGGCAGTCCTTTCACCCAGAATCAGGCCATCAATGAGGTGGCGTTCACCGGTAGGGTGGTCTTCATCGGTTATGCCAAGGCAGGTACTGAGTTTACCACCAAGTATTTCGTACAGAAAGAGTTGGATATCCGCGGTTCTCGTAATGCCAAGCCGGCCGACTTCCGTGCGGTGATTCATTATATGCAGCAGAACCGTGACTATCCAAAGGATGCTTTGGTGAGTGCGGTGGCTACACCAGATACGGCCTTTGATGCAATGCGCACCTGGGCAGCAGCACCCGCCAAGGTGTTCCGCATCTTAGTGAAGTTCTGAAAAACAAACTGATAATGAAATGACGATGACATCGAAGAAAGAGAATAAGACAGCTACATGGATATGGTATCCCGGTGATTTCGAGATCTGGTTGGGCAATAAGTTTAATAACCGACGGACAGAGCGCGGCGCGATGTTTCCTCCTTTCTGGAAACAGGATAGTCATTGGGCAACGGTAGAGTTCAGCACAACGGTGGACTTAGCCGCCCCCGAGACGATCACGATCGTTGCCGAGGGCTCGTATAACCTGATGCTCGACGGAAAACTGCAGTTCGGTATGCCATCGTCATTCGTTATCCCGGTAGGAGAACATCATCTGAATATCAAGGTGCACAACCAACAGACACCGCCGGCCTTATATATAAAAGGTAATACGGTGAAGACCGACGAACGGTGGTTGGCCACCTATGAGGATAAGATATGGATTGATGAGAATGGCGTGGCACATGGATCGGGCATCTATGTGCCTGCCGCCCGCTGGTGCTTTGATGACCCGGAGAAAGGTCCTTCTACCTTCCAACTGTCACGCCGATCCGAGAAGGCTGTTTCGACAGAACAGGTGGAGGATGGTATGCTGGTTGACTTCGGTAAGGAGACCTTCGGTTACCTGTCATTGAAAGGATTAGAGGGCATGGGTCTTATCTCAATCTATTATGGTGAGAGCAGGGAAGAAGCCCTTGACAAGAACTTTTGTGAGACCTTGGATAAACTGGTGCTGACGGATGAGACGATCCTCTCACTGGCTGATAACGACACCCAGTCGCGTACTACTGATTATGTGATGCCCGACAGCAAGGCCTTCCGATTTGTCTTTGTCGTTCCTGCCGACGGTATCACGATCCGTGAGATCGGCATGGAATACGAATACCTGCCTTTCGATCTTACCCGCAGTGGTTCTTTCGAGTGTAACGACGAGGAGGTGAACAAGATATGGGAGGTAGGTGCCTATACGATGGATCTCACCACCCGTGAGTTCTTTATGGACGGTATCAAGCGCGACCGTTGGACATGGAGTGGCGATGCCATCCAGTCGTATCTGATGAACTACTACCTGCGCTTTGACACCGAGGCGGTGAAGCGCACCATCCGACAACTGCGTGGTAAAGATCCGGTGACCGCCCATGTGAACACCATCATGGACTATACCTTCTATTGGTTTAAGTCGGTGCTCGACTATTATCAGTTTACTGGAGACATTGCCTTCGTGCGAGAGATGTACCCACGGATGCGCACACTGATGAGCTACTGCTTAGGAAGAACCAACGAGGAGGGAATGGCGGAAGGACAACCCGATGACTGGATCTTCGTTGACTGGGTAGACTTCCCCATGCACAAACGAGGTATCTTGTGCTTCGAACAGATTCTCTTCTGTAAGTCGTTGCAGACGATGAGTACCTGTGCCGCCATCTGTCGGGACAACCCGTTGGAGAATCCGCCGCAGGGAAGTATCTCTACAGAGGAGTACCAGCAAGATGCTGAATACTATGACCAGTTGGCTAAGTCACTGCATGACAAACTGAAACCCACCTTCTGGGATGAGGAGCGACAGGCCTTCATGCATAGCATCGAGGACGGACAGATGAATACCATGATCACCAAGTTCCCCAATATGTTCGCGATCATCTACGACATGGTGGATGAGAAAGATAAGCAGACGATATTAGATAAGGTGATGCTCAACGAACAGATTGAGGCCATCACCACCCCATACATGCGTTTCTATGAGTTGGAGGCTCTTTGTAAGATGGGTATGCAGGAGACGGTTCTCCCGGAGATCAAAGCCTACTGGGGTGGTATGCTGCGTGAAGGAGCTACCACGTTTTGGGAGAAATATATCCCTTCGGAGAGCGGTACCCAGCACCTCAGTATGTATGGCCGTCCCTATGGAAAGAGTCTTTGTCATGCCTGGGGTGCCAGTCCTATTTATCTCATGGGCCGTTATTACCTGGGCGTTGAGCCTCAAAAGCCCGGCTATCAGGCCTACACGGTCCGGCCTATGTTAGGAGGACTGCAATGGATGCGTGGCGATGTGCCTACACCCTTCGGCAAGATCCACGTCGAGATGGATGAACATCATATCACCGTCTATAGCGATGGCGGTGAAGGAACACTCTGTTTCCAAGGAAAAACCTATCCAATACCCTGTCAACAACCTGTAACTATCAATTATTAACGATATGAAAAAACAAACACTACTACTAATCTTCTGTTTATTGCTGACATTACCCATGTCTGCGAAGATAAAGGTGTCTATCAAACAGAAAACACCGCAAACCAACTATGCGGCCGGTATCCTGAAAGATATCACGGGTGATTATACGATACAGATTACTATCAAGAAACAAGAACCGGCAGAGGGATTCACCATCACCAAGAAAGGAAAGAAGGTGGTGATATCCGGTAACGACACTTCCGGAGCTATCTACGGAGCCAACAGACTGAAGGAGTATTTCTTCATGCATGGGAATCTGGAGGGGCTGACAACCATCACCGATGCACCGGAGATGAAGATGCGCGGTGCTTGTATCGGTATGCAGAAGACGTTTATCCTGCCCGAACATCGTATCTATGAATATCCCTATACCCCGGAAAACTTCCCTTGGTTCTACGATAAGGACCTGTGGATCAAGTATCTGGATATGTTGGCTGCCGATAATATGAATGCGGTATATCTGTGGAACGGACATCCCTTCGCCTCACTCGTTAAGTTGAAGGACTATCCCTTTGCCGCTGAGGTGGATGAGGCTACCATGGAGAAGAACATGGAGATGTTCACCTTCCTCACCACAGAGGCTGCCCGTCGTGGCATCCAGATTATCCAGATGTTCTATAACATTATCCTGTCGAAGCCTTTTGCCGACCACTACGGACTGAAGACACAAGAGCGTAACCGACCGATCACACCGTTGATCGCCGACTATACCCGTAAGAGCATTGCTGCTTTCTTTGAGAAATATCCTAATGTGGGCGTGCTGATTACCTTGGGTGAGGCGATGGCGACGATAGAGGATGATATCGAGTGGATGAACAATACCATCATCCCGGGTATCAAAGACGGACTGAAAGCATCCGGCAGAAAGGATATTCCACCGATCATCCTGCGTGCCCATGATACCGACGGACCACTCGTGCTCTCGAAAGCGCTGCCTCTCTATCCCAATATCTATACGATGTCGAAGTATACGGGTGAGAGTCTGACTACCTATCAGCCGCGCGGACCATGGGCAGAGACACACCGTAAACTGGCTGCCGCAGCCCCGGTGCATATCAGTAATGTACATGTGTTGGCCAACCTGGAGCCATGGCGCTGGGGATCACCGGCCTTTACGCAGAAGACTGTTCAGGCGATGCATGATGTGCATCATGCCAACGGACTGCATCTTTACCCGCAGGCCTCTTACTGGGATTGGCCTTATACAGCGGATAAACTGAAGGATGGTGGTCGTGAGTTGCAGATTGACCGTGACTGGATGTGGTATGCCGCCTGGGGACGTTATTCCTGGAATTGTCGCAGGGATAACGACCGTGACTACTGGGTAAAGCGGATGATGGACTATTATGGCTGTGACAACGAGACAGCCAGTTGGATTATCACGGCTTATGATGAGAGTGGAGAGATAGCTCCTAAGCTACTCCGTCGTTTTGGTATTACCGAGGGTAACCGTCAGGCGCTGTTGTTGGGCATGCGCATGGGACAACTCGTCAATCCTTATAAATATACGATCTATCCGGGATTCTATGAGAGTTGTGGTCCGGAGGGTGAGAAACTCATCGAATATGTAGAGAAAGAGTGGAAGAAACAGTCGCATGTGGGAGAACTGCCCCTGAATATCGTTGATGAGTGTGTGGCTCACGGTGAGAAGGCTGTAGCTGCTTTGGTAGGGTTGAAGGTGACCAAGCATCAGGATGAGTTCGCCCGATTCTGTAATGACATGCGTTGTTATAAGACCTTTGCGGAGTCTTTCCGTCTGAAGGTGCTCTCTGCCCAGCAGGTGCTCAACTACAAATGGAGCAAGGATGCGCGATACCTGAAAAAGGCTGTTCCCCTGCTTGAGGAGAGTAACAGTAAGTGGAAAGAGTTGGTGGCTTTGACCAAGGATACGTATTTCTATGGTCCGAGCATGCATACCAGTCATCGCCGTATCCCTATCGGTGGTGATAACGGAAAATATATCACTTGGGAGGAGATGCTGCCGGTGTACGAACAGGAACTGGCTGCTCTGACTGATCATGTACAGCAACTGTTATACCGCAGTGGTGATACGCTGGATGAGTCGACAATCACAAAGGCAGAGAATGCCAAAGTCACTTTCAATACTCCGGTAAAGACCGTCAAACTGCAGAAGGGTGCGGTGATCTTCCCACGTCGTAACGAAGTTGTTGAGGCTGTAGCCCCCGAGTTAGAGGGTCTCGACGCCCTTGTCATCAACCGTGATGAGGCTCGTGAGAAAGGGGTGATGGTTGACTTCACCTCAGAGAAACCTGTCAAGATGTTGGTGGGATTCTTCATCGATGAGGACCGTAAGTATGCCGCTCCACCGAAGTTGGAGGTTGATGCCACGGGTAATGAGTTTGGTCAGGCAGAGCCTATCATCTCTAATGCGATCGTGTTGAAGAACTCACCTATCGTGAATGTGCACGCCTACCACCTGCCGGCAGGACATCATCAGATCCGTCTGCCACGAGGCATCATCATGGTGGCAGGCTTTACCTCGTCCGACCTGAAAGTGCGTGATGCCGAGATGAACGGTGCTTCAGAGGAGGTTGACTGGCTGTTTATTAAGTAACAACAAATCAAAAAATATGTGTAACCGAATCATTCTTTTCCTTTTCTCGTTGTTGCCGCTATCGGGCTTCGCTCAGGTGGAACCTACCGTGATGCAGCAGATTTACGAGGAGTCGCGCACGCCCTATAAATATGGTATGGTGGTGGCGCCGGTTGACAATAAACATAAATACGACTGTCCTACGGTGTTTCGTGAGGGTAATAAATGGTACATGACCTTCGTGTGCTATGATGGAAAGAGTGGCAACGACGGTCGTGGCTACGAGACATGGTTGGCAGAGAGTGATGACCTGTTGCACTGGACCATCAAGGAGCGTGTACTGACCTTCCCTACAACGAACACATGGGATGCTAACCAGCGCGGAGGATTCCCCTCACTGATCGATCACCGGTGGGGAGGAACCTATCAGATGCAGACCTGGAAGGGTAGGCATTGGATGACTTATATCGGTGGTCCGGGTAAGGGCTACGAGGCCGTGGAGGCTCCTCTGAGCATCGGACTGGCTTCTACCAAGAACGACATTACCGTGGCGCATCCCTGGGAAACCTACGACGCTCCTATCATGAGCTATAACGATAAGGACGCGCAGTGGTGGGAACAACTCACACAGTATAAGAGTACGATCTATCGTCTGGATAAGAAAATCTTCGGTTATCCCTTCGTGATGTACTACAATGCGGGTGGTAAGGATGCTACCCATCCGAAGGGGGAGCGTATTGGTATCGCCCTGTCGAAAGACATGAAGAAGTGGAAGCGTTACAAGGGGAACCCTGTCTTTGCACACGACAGCGACGGCACGATCACCGGTGATGCGCAACTGGTGGAGATGAACCTTCCTTCTTTCCAACGTCCGGTTTATGTGATGTACTATTTCTCGGCGTTCAATCCTACAAGAGAATATAATGCCTACAATACTTTCGCAGCCAGTTACGACTTGGTAAACTGGACCGACTGGGTGGGTGACGACCTGATTATCCCCAGCAAACCCTATGATGAGCAGTTTGCCCATAAGAGTTGTGTGATCAAGTGGAACGATACGGTCTATCATTTCTATTGTGCGGTGAACAATGCCGGACAGCGCGGTATCGCCGTAGCTACCAGCAAGCATATGGGAAAGAGTGAGGTGAACTTCCCTGCTCCCGATCCTACAGGACACCGTTATACAGCATCGCTGAATGATAACTGGGAGATTACGTTTGATGGTAAGACCCTGCGAAAGGATGTCCCCGTCAATCTGGATGACTACTACGGATATCTGCAGGGCGAGCATGGTAACCTGCATGGAGATGCGGTGTTTCGCAAGACTTTCTTCGCCCCTGATCTCGCTAATAAGGTTTACTTCATCCGTTTTGAGGGTGTGGGCACCTATGCGGATATCACCCTCAACGGGAAACGGTTGGGCCGTTATGATATCGGTCGCACAACAGAGACGATCAACATCACGGATGCGGTACGCAAAGGTGGTGATAACGAGTTGGTGGTGAATGTCTCTCATCCTTCCGGCATCACCGATATGCCATGGGTATGTGGCGGTTGCAGTTCTGAGTGGGGCTTCAGTGAGGGTAGTCAACCCTTCGGCATCTATCGTCCGGTTGTACTTGAGGTGACCGACGAGGTGCGCATCGAACCTTTCGGTGTTCATGTGTGGAGTAACCAGAAGACCGACAGCGTGTTCTTCGATACAGAGGTGAAGAACTACAGTAAGCAGCCGATGACGGTGGATGTGATCAGCAAACTGTCGGCAAAGAATGGCAAACAGGTCGTTCGCCTGACAAATACCATCACCTTACAGGGTGGTGAGACGAGGATTATCCGTCAGCAGAGTGCTATGGAGAATCCTACACTATGGAGTACAGAGAATCCTTACCTCTACCGTGTCAATACGATTATCAAACGCAATGGCAAGGCCGTGGAGAGCACCGACATACCGTTTGGCTTCAAGACTACTTCCTGGCCACTGACCCGTAAGGACGGTGACAAACGGTTCTTCCTGAATGGAAAACCGGTGTTTATCAACGGTACTTGTGAGTATGAGCATATCTTCGGACAGAGTCATGCTTTCTATCCCGAACAGATCGAGGCACGTGTGAAGATGATCAAGGATGCTGGCTTTAATGCTTTCCGTGATGCCCACCAACCGCACAACCTCTATTATCAGGAGCTCTTCGACGAACAGGGTATCCTTTGGTGGCCGCAGTTCTCTGCCCATATCTGGTTCGACACCCCGCAGTTCCGTGAGAGTTTCAAGCGTCATCTGCGTCAGTGGGTGAAAGAGCGTCGTAACTCTCCAAGTATCATTCTCTGGGGATTGCAGAATGAGAGTACGTTACCGGCAGACTTCGCTGAGGAGTGTTCAAATATCATCCGTGAGATGGATGCTGGATGCGGTACACAACGGTTGGTGACCACCTGTAACGGTGGTGTGGGAACCGACTGGAACGTGGTGCAGAATTGGAGTGGCACCTATGGCGGTAATGTGAATAACTACGGTAATGAGTTGAAACGTGACGATCAGTTGCTCAACGGTGAGTATGGCGCATGGCGTACTCTCGGCAATCACTCTTCCGAAGGTTATACCGAGGAGAAGTTCTGCGACCTGATGAAGAAGAAAATTGTTTTGGCAGAGTCGGTACGTGACAGTGTATGTGGACAGTTCCAGTGGGTCTTCTCCACACACGACAATCCCGGTCGTCGTCAGCCCGATGAGGCTCTGCGACTGATAGACAAGGTGGGTCCGCTCAACTATAAGGGACTGATGACGGTATGGGATCAGCCTACCGATGGTTATTACATGTATAAGGATCATTATGATCATGGATACGTGGCTCCCGAGAAGAGTGAGATCGATCCCTCTGTGATACAACCTGCTGAGGGTTATCACTACCTCTATACACTCAACTGTGGCGGCGATGACTTTATCGATAACAACGGCCGTTGTTGGATGCAGGATAACAGTCAGTGGTCGCATTCGTGGGGCGATCGCTTCAAGGGTGTGAGCAGTTATCAGACCTCCCAGACCTTCAATGACCAGTTGTCTATGCCGCTGTTCAAGACCTCCCGCTTCGGCCGTCATGAACTGTACTATACCTTACCTGCCCCACGTGGTGATTATCGGGTAGAGCTGTACTTCGTAGAACCCTGGTATCGTATGGAGGCAGAAGGATTCCGTGTCTTCGATGTAGCCATCAATGATCAGGTGGTTATCAAGGATCTGGATATTTGGGCACAGGCTCATTACGGCAAGGTATACAAGCGTGTGGTGGACATCCACAATGATAAGGATGCCATTAAGATCAGTTTCCCAAGGGTGAAGGCCGGTCAGGCGATGATCGCTGCCATTGCCGTCGCTACGAAAGACGATGTGGTGTCACGCTCTAAACCCAATGGCAGTACGATGTGGGCCGACTTCGAGAAACAGATTTCTGTGAAGATGCCCGACAGTATGCTGCCCCCGAAGAGCAGTCCTGCCTTGGAGGTAGAGGGTAAGATGGTGAAGAATCAGATGGTATGGGATTATCAGGTGGGTGTCGCCAAGGTGTATGCCCTCCGATGGAAATACTATAATCCGGAGAAAGTGCGTAAGCTGCATGTGAAGATCACCGACCAGAATGGTGTTGTCTTCAAGGATGATGACATCACCTTCCTGCAGACGGAACAGAAGATTACCAAGCGGAAGATGACCAGTATCACCACGGGTACGATGGTGAATGCGGGCAACTATCATGTGGTGGTGAGCGGGGAGGGCCTCGACAAAATGAAGTTCGATGCCCTTACGATCGAGTAATTGTTCGAAATTTCTTTGTCGAAAGAAATTTTCACAACTACCCCAACCCCTCCTTGCCTAAGGAGGGGACTCGAACCCTCCCAAGGCCCTCCCTTCTCCAAGGGAGGGATGCAACCGCTCCTCCTCGTCGCTCTTTCACTAAGGTACCGCTCCCTTAAAGCGGTCGCGGTGTTGTTTATTTAAAGATGTTGCGATAGCGAGAGAGGCAGGTAACAGATACAGGGACTGAGTACGGTGCCGCAGGCAGTGCGAGGACTGTTTGAGCGTAGCGAGTTCCGCAGCACAGTACGAAGAGCTGTAATCTGTTCTGACTCGAAGCGTGCAACGAGCTCTCTTTTTGGTTGCTTTTTCTCTCCCGGTGGAGAGAAAAAGAACATAAGGTTATTTGAAAACAAATATATATAATAATGATAAAGAATATCTTGTTATTAGGAAGCCTGCTGACAACCTTGTCAGCGATGGCTGATAACCAACCGCACGACTGGGAAAATCAGCATGTGCTGCAGATCAACCGCGAACCGGCATGCGCCTATTTCATGCCAGAGAACCATCTCTCACTGAATGGCATGTGGAAGTTCCGGTGGACACAGACACCGCAGGAGCAGACGGGCGAGTTCTATCTTCCTTCTTACGATGACAGTACGTGGGATGATTTCCAGGTGCCGGGCGACTGGGAGATGAACGGCTATGGCACCCCTATCTACAGCAGTAGTGGCTATACCTTCAAGATCAATCCTCCCTACGTGATGGGAGAACCGAAGAAGACCTATACCGCTTACGTGGAGCGTAACCCCACAGGATGCTATCGCAGGACATTCTCGATACCCGACAGCTGGAACGGACAGGAGATATACCTGCGTTTTGGAGCGGTGAGCAGTGCTTTCTACGTGTGGGTAAACGGTCAGAAGGTAGGTTACAGTCAGGGTAGTATGGAGCCCTCCACCTTCCGTATCACGCCGTATCTGCAGGCAGGAACCAACAGTCTGGCCCTGCAGGTATTCAAATATTCCGACGGTTCTTACTTGGAGGATCAGGATATGTGGCGTATCGCCGGTATTCACCGTGACGTGATGGTTTATGCGCTCCCCAAGATTAATATCTCCGACTTCGGTGTGCGTACCATCTTAAATGACCGTTTCGATGAGGCCCAGTTGGTGATCGATCCTAAGTTGACGGTCGTTGGCGACCAGCGTGGTGAGGGCTATCAGGTAGAGGCGATGCTCTATGATGCCCAAGGACAACAGCTGTTGGATAGTGTGCTCAAGGCTGATGCCGTACCAATGCTGAACCTCGATCATAAGGCAGCGATCATGAACGACCGTAACCCGCAGCGTGGCTATCCTAAGTGGGGATGGATGACGGCCCAGGTGAAGAACCCTAAGCTATGGAGTGCAGAGCATCCTTATCTCTATCAGTTATCGCTGATGCTCCGTGATCCTAACGGCAAGATCATCCAGACCATCCGTACAAAGGTTGGTTTCCGGCAGTTGGCTATTAAAGACGGCGTCTTCATGGTCAACGGTATCCCCACTCGTCTGCGTGGTGTCAACCGTCATGAGATGGATCCCTATACAGGTCATGTGATCAGTGAGGAACGGATGCTGCAGGATATCCTGTTGATGAAACAGGCCAATGTCAATGCGGTACGTACCTGTCACTACCCCAATACAGAACGTTGGTATGAGTTGTGTGACTCTCTCGGTATCTACGTCATGGATGAGGTTGACCTGGAGGAACACGGTCTTCGCGGACAGTTAGCCAGCGATCCCTCATGGGCAGCTGCCTGGATGGACCGTACACAACGGGCAGTGATCCGTGACCGCAACCATCCCTGTGTGATCTTCTGGAGTCTTGGCAATGAGGCAGGGTGGGGAACCAACTTCGCCATGACTGCCGCATGGATTCATGAGTATGATCCTACACGCTTCGTTCATTACGAGGGTGCACAAGGTCCTAACCATAACGACCCTGCCTATGTGGATGTCATCTCCCGCTTCTATCCCCGTACGCAGGATGAATACCTGAATCCCGGTGTGAAGGATAATAATATGGAGCGTCCGGAGAATGCCCGGTGGGAACGACTGCTGTCGATCGCCCGTGAGACCACGGATAACCGTCCGGTACTGACCAGTGAGTATGCCCATGTGATGGGTAATGCCCTGGGTAATTTCAAGGAGTACTGGGATGAGATCTACAGCCATCCACGTATGTTGGGCGGTTTTATCTGGGAGTGGGCCGACGAGGGTATTATCATCACCGACAAGCTCCACAAGCGCTTCCCCTTCCTGCCTGTGGGTATGACGGTCTATGGCGGTGACTTTAAGGATGCGCCCAACCTGAAGGCTTTCTGTATCAAGGGTGTGGTGAGCTCCACTCGTGAGACCACCCCGAAATATGAGGAGGTAAAGGCTGTATATGCCCCTGTCTATTTCGTCTATGAGAACGGACAAGTGAAGGCGCTGCCACGCGACGGACATACCAAGATGGATAACTATGCGATAGAGACGAAGCAAGAGCATGGCCTGATCACCGTGACGGCCCGTCTGAAGAATAAGACACCTTGGGCAGAAGCCGGACATATCGTGGCTACACAACAGTTTGTGACCAACGACAATTGGTATCAGGAGGTCTTGGGAAAACTGAAAACGAAGAAACAGAAGCGTACCACGGTTGATGAGGCCCTACTGCGCCAGTTCTTCTCCATGGTACGTCCCCATTTCTTCCGGGCACCGACGGATAATGACAAGGGCTTTGGTAACTGGATAGCAAAGGACTGGAAGAACCAAGGTCTCGACAATCTTCGTGATAGTGTGGTCACACCACTGACCATCTCCCGACAGCCTGACGGTTCTCTGAAAGGTCATTGCGTGGTGGATTATAAGGCGTTGAATGGATGGATCCGAACGGATTATCAGGTAACGCTATTACCCGATGGAACCGTCGATTTTAACGCTTCTTATACCCCGGAGGGACAGTTGCCGCCATTGCCCTGCATGGGTAATACCTTCGTAATGCCTAACGACTATCAGCAGTTGGAATATTACGGACGAGGACCGTGGGATAACTATCCCGACCGTAAGGTATCGTCACCCATCGCGAAGTATGTCAGCAAGGTATCCGAGCAGTATTTCCATTATCCCCGTCCGCAATACAGCGGCAACCATGAGCAGACGGCTTATGTGGAGTTGAAGAACGGCAAGCGTCAGGGTTGGCGTATCCAATGTGTTGACAAGCCCTTCTCATTCACGGCTGTACCTTATAGTACAGAACAGTTGTATGGTGCTGCCCATGATATGGAGCTGAAGGAGGAGGCCAATGTCTATCTGTCGCTCGACTGCGCCGTATTGGGATTGGGCAACAGCAGTTGTGGGCCGGGTGTACTTACCAAGTATGCCATTCCGCAGAAGCCGCACTCCCTGCATGTACGGTTTATTCCGATTAAATAGAATTCTTATGGGGACAGGGCCGCTTCCTGTTCCCATTTTTATATCATCTTTTTTCTTCTTTCCAAATATATTTTTTGTATCTTTGCCGTTAACGGCGAAGATACAATGCATAAAAAATAAGTGAACTTATTTTGTTCTGCTCTCATTTATTTGTATCTTTGCTCATTGTATGAGAAAGATCATTCTATGGATAGGCATAGGGTTGTTGCTGATGGCATGTGGTGGCGGTTACCGGATGTCACAGATGAACGAGCTGACAGAGAAGATGCTGGCAGAGGATAGTCAGCAGGTAGTTTTCACGTCAGACAGTATCCCACTGCTTCTCGTAGATTACTATATGCAGCATGGAACAAATAATCAGTTGATGCGCGCATACTATCTGTTAGGGCGCACTTATGATTGCCGTGATAACCACATGATGGCATTGCGTTTCTATCATGAGGCTATAGTAAAGGCTGATACTGCAGCTGCTGACATCGATTACCTCACCCTGAGTTGTGCCTATGCCCACTCAGCAAAGATTTTCAGCACCCAGTTTGAAGGACGCCCTACGCTGGCTCTTGAGGATGGCAGAAAGGCATTGCATTATGCACACCTTGCCAAGAGTGAGCACATGATAAAGATCTGTCATTGC